>NZ_JAAGOG010000209.1:0-12552 GCF_010747425.1 Nostoc sp. UIC 10630 | reverse complement strand
GTTCCAGGCAACAAACATCATTTTTCAAGTTATTTGGCGATATTAAATATTCTCTGAACAGATAATATTTATTTACAAAACGGATGATTCTGTAGCTTGCTCAGGAGGCTTTTTGAAGTATGAAACTCTTACTTAGAATCTTTCCAAAATTTGGTGCCAATTTATTAAAAAAGCTGCTAGAGCTAAAAAATACGCACTTGTTAATTTTTGATATCATTATTTTTTCAATTACTCCTTTATTAGGGCTGCTTATCCGTTTAGACGGCTCTCTCGATATTCAAGCAAACATATCACAACTAGGAATCGCAACTCTACTATTTTTATTAGTTAAACTAATTGTATTTTGGAGTTTTGGTTTTTATAGGCGATACTGGCGCTATGCCAGTGTTGAGGAACTGACATATATAGCCATGTTGATGGTAGGTGCAATAGTCATCCAAAGTATGACATTTAATCTTCTTAATCACATATTGCCTTTTGTAACAGATAACCTGCCGCGATCGCTGCCATTTATTGATGGATTACTGTCATGTATTTTCATAGGAATGTTACGTTTCAGTTTTCGAGTTGTAGAAAGATTTATCCAACGTCAAGGAGTATTTAATCCACGAGAGCGGGTGCTAATTATTGGTGCTGGTAATGCCGGAGTTTCCCTTGTGCAAGATATGCAAAGCAAACCTAAACTAGGCTTTCATGCTGTTGCCTTCATTGACGACGATCCACGGAAATTAAATGTTCAAATTCGTGGTCTTCCAGTCGTAGGCAATCGCCACCAAATTCCTGATACTTTGAAATCTCTCCAAATCCACAAAGTTATCATCGCCATGCCTACGGTTGCTGGCCATGTTATTCGAGAAATCGTAGATATTTGCAAATCAACTGGAATACAAACTAGTACTTTACCTGGAATATATGAAATCCTCAACGATCGTGTACGGGTAGATAGCATTCGAGATGTCAGGATTGAAGATTTGCTCAGGCGAGAACCCATACAGACTGATGTTGAGCAAGTGCATAAATTTATCAAAGGTAAGACAGTACTGATTACAGGTGCAGGAGGATCAATTGGTAGTGAACTTTGCCGTCAAATTTTCAAGTGTCATCCTGCGGAAATGATACTTATGGGACACGGAGAGAATTCTATATTTAATATCCAACAAGAGTTAGAAAAACTGATCCAAATACTCAAAAATGATGGGAAAGTACAGCGATATACCCCTCGTATTTATACTTTCATTGGCGATATTCGTTATAGCGTTCGCCTAAAACAAGCTTTTGAACAATTTCAACCTAACGTGATTTTTCATGCGGCTGCTCATAAGCACGTTCCTCTGATGGAATTAAATTCATCAGAAGCAATCACTAACAATGTGCTTGGAACAAAAAACTTATTGGATATGGCGCTGCAATACAATGTTCAAAATTTTGTGATGATTTCCACAGATAAAGCTGTTAATCCCACTAGTGTCATGGGTGCTAGTAAGAGAGTTGCCGAAATGTTAGTTCTGCAAGCTGCAAAAGAAAGCGGTAAACCTTATGTTGTTGTGCGTTTTGGTAATGTTTTGGGTAGTCGCGGTAGTGTAGTTCCAACTTTCAAAAAACAAATTGCTTCAGGTGGCCCAGTAACCGTTACCCATCCCGATATCTGTCGTTATTTCATGACCATCCCAGAAGCAGTGCAACTTGTTTTACAAGCTGCGGTATTGAGTCGTGGTGGTGAAGTCTTAATGCTGAATATGGGCGAACCTGTAAAAATTGTTGACTTGGCTAAAGAATTAATTCGCCTTTCGGGATATGAAGTAAATAAAGATATTGACATCTTATTTACAGGCTTAAGACCTGGGGAAAAGTTATTTGAAGAACTGTTTATCGAGGGAGAAGAGTACGAACAAACTCAACATGAGAAATTGATAGTAGTGAAAAATGGCAGTCGGATTGTTTCAGAAAATCTCACCATGACTGTAGAAAAATTGTGTGCCGCAGCAGGTAAAAATGATATTAAATGCATCATGTTATTACTGGAACAACTGGTGTCAGGATACAAACCTAAGTATTTAGAAAATAATGAACGAAGAAACAGTCTAAAGAGTAGTGCTGTAATCACATATTTAAATAAAAACAAACTTGCGAAAGTGGAATCGGGAGGAGCTAAATAAAATAGATAATTTGGACTCTAAGTCGATGGCTCATTCATCAAATAACTCTACATTTAATTTAGATAATCAACATGGAAACGATCTATGGCTTTCACGGCTTATTACGAAAAATAAATAGAGTATTTACCTTAAAAAAGAGATACTTTTCCTTTTTCAAGGAACTAGCAATAACTTTGGTAAAAAGACAAACTAAATGGTCAATTGGAATTTATACAGGCCAATCTCTTTTGGATTTCGTTTCTACAGAAAATATTTGTTGTGTTTGGTATCAAACTGCAAAATTGGATGAGGTTAATGACTAAAGCAGATGCAACAACATAAGCCACTAACACTGCGCGGCAACTTTTCTTGGACTTTCGTCGGTAATTTAGTTTATGCAGCTTGCCAGTGGGGAATGTTGGTGATACTGGCTAAATTTGGCAGTCCAGAGATGGTAGGAAAGTTTACCTTAGGGCTGGCGATAACAGCACCTATAATCATGTTTACAAATCTTCAGTTGCGAATTGTCCAAGCAACAGATGCCAGAAAACAGTATTCTTTTAGCGATTACTTGGGGCTAAGACTAATCTCGACAGCTTTAGCACTTGCGATCATTACGGTTATTAGTTTGTTAGGCGGCTTTCGATGGGAAACATCTCTAGTTATCTTCTTGATGGGTTTGGCAAAGGCATTCGAGTCTATTAGCGACATATTTCATGGACTGATTCAGCAGCACGAACGCATGGATCGGATTGCAATATCGTTGATCATTAAAGGCCCTCTATCACTGCTACTACTGGGCATTGGAGTATATATGTCTGGCCATATTCTGTGGGGTGTACTTGGGTTAGTCTTTGCTTGGGCAGTGGTGTTGCTAAGTTACGACATTCGTAGTGGTATCTTGATGCTACACAGGTCACAATTGCAACCGCGTTGGCATCGAAAAACCCTAGTAAAGCTGGTATGGCTCTGTTTGCCTCTGGGGTTGGTGATGATGCTAATTTCACTCAATACCAATATTCCCCGCTACTTTATTGAGCGATATTTAGGTGAGCGTGAATTGGGGATTTTTGCAGCCATTGCCTACCTGATGGTGGCAGGAAACATAGTAGTAAATGCCCTAGGAGAGTCAAGCATTTCTAGGCTAGCTAAGTATTACGCGGCTAAAGATGCTATTGCTTTCCATACACTCCTACTCAAGCTGGTAGGAATCGCTGCCTTATTGGGCGGAACAGGTGTTTTCATAGCTGTTGTAGCTGGACGTCAGATCCTGACTCTTCTGTATCGACCTGAATATGCCGAGCAAACAAATTTGTTTGTCTGGTTGATGGTTGCAGCTGGAATTAACTATGTATCGTCTTTCCTGAGCTATGGAATGACGGCATGTCAGTACTTTCGCATCCAAATGCCTTTGTTTGTGATTGTACTAACTATCTCAACGATAACCTGTCTATGGCTGCTACCCAGTTTGGGATTGTTAGGGGCAGCGATCGCACTACTTATTGCAACTATTGTCCAAACAATTTTTAGTTTAGGAGTTATCTTCTATGCACTACACAAACTCTAGAGATATCCAGAAGGTCGATGAGCATTCAATACGTATCCTCCATATTGTTGTAGGGATGAACAGAGGTGGAATCGAAACCTGGCTAATGTACATTTTGCGGCACATTGATCGCGATCGCTTCCAGATGTATTTTCTGGTTAACACAGCCCAGCCCGGCGCTTACGATGAAGAAATCCGTGCCCTTGATAGCAAGGTTATTCTATGTTCTCATCCGTCACAATCCTGGTTGTACGCTCCTAATTCCAAACGTATCTAACACGAGTACGCAGCAGGACTACCTTGTGTGTTCTCAAACTCATAATATTGGTACAAATTAATGTCAAATATGATCATTAAGAAAACATTAAATCAGGATTTTTGGAATAACCTAATTCTTTTACCTATTGACTTAATTTTGATTTTTTGTTCGACATTTCCTGGAGAAAATAAAACGGTATATGAAATTCCTTTATTTTTTGTTTTTTGGACAATAATTTTTGTCCTGAGAAGAAACTTTATTTTAAGCCCAGCAGAAATTTCGGCTCAAATATTCATTTTTCTCGCTCTCTTACCTATTTTTATTCAATTTTATCAATATAATTTTGACTATTATTTTGGCGCTATATCAGGAATTCTATATGTTAATAGTCTTGTTTTTGGCACTCATGTAATCGAGCGATTGCTCAGTAATAGTCCAGGTTGTAAGATAATTCGATGGCTGCCTGCCATTACATTAATTTTTCTTGGGGTAATATCTCAACAGTTTTCTGGAAACGAGCCAAGACAATCCTTTATATTTGGGCCCAATATTTACTACAGAATTATTGGAACTATTTTCTTGCTAAATCTCGTATTGGTTCATGAAAATTACTCTAGCAAAAAAGAAAAAATTTCAATACTTAGCTTAATCACTACGATATTTTGTTTAGTTATTGCATTGTCTCTAATGGTTAAAACAGGTTCTAGAGGTGCAACAATAGTAGGAGTTTTTATGACATTATCTTTTCTTTACACAGTACTACATATCAGATTGAATTGGCTAAAGTTTGCTAGTATAGCTATAATATTTTCTCCTTTTGTACTCGCTATAAATTCAAGTTTTTCTAAATCTATTATTGATTCTAGAGTATTTTGGTTTTATGACCGTGGTGCCTCCTCTAGTTCTATTGCAGTCAGGGAAGGATATTGGCAAAATTTGACATCTTTTTTTATAAAAGATAATTTTTTATTCGGAGAAGGAAGCCAATATATATATTCCTATCCCCACAATATTTATCTAGACCTGCTATATAATGGCGGCTTTTTACCCTGTGTTATTCTTATAGGATTTACTGCAATGTATGGAATACTTTTATGGAAAGGTAAATTAAATAGAAACTGGAAAATTATAACTATAATTTGTTCACCAATTTATATAGGTTCTCTATTGTCTGGAACATTATATGACAACTATTCAATTATAAGCCTAATATTAGCACTACCAATTTTGATACAAAACCAAGTTCCTACTATAGCTACAAAAAATCAAAGGGTCTAATAAAGATTCAAATCTATAGTTTGAACAGGAGAGAATCAATTTTATGTATGAATTTGATTTGTTGATACATACCTTCCGTTTTGAAGGACATCCAATAGCAGTATTAGAGGCTTTATCTTATGGAATACCTTGTCTACTCACACTTGGTACTAATATTGCAGGTGAAGTGGAAGCGGCTGGGGCTGGATGGTCTGTGGAAGATACTCCAGCAGCGATCGCTAAACGGATGCAAGATGTTTTAGCCGCGCGATTAGAATTCCCAAAAAGAGGACAGGCGGCACAAAATTTAGTAGAAGAAAAATATTCCTGGAACCAGATTGGCAAGCAGTCACTTCGAGAATATTTCAACTTATTGCATCCAAATTACAAAATTGCAGATGTAAGTGTTAAGTCAAATAATTCTCTAGAGGTTCAACGTTGATGGATACTCGCACCTTAATTTATTTACATCAATATTTTTCTATTCCCACAGTTTCTGGAGGCACAAGATCCTGGGAGTTTTCGACTCGTCTTGTCCAAGATAAATGGCAAGTTTGTATGTTTTGCGGTGACTCGGAAATTCATGGAATTCCCGCCGTTAATATCCTGAAATTGTTCAACACCAAAAATGTTAGTTTTAAATTAAATGTTATTCCTTTGAAGTACAGTAATTACATGAGCTTCTCGCGGAGAATTTTGGCATTTTTGAGTTTTGCTGTTCGGTCTTCTTTACAAGTCCTGCGAGAAGAAAAAGCTGACCTCACTTTTGCTACTAGTACACCGCTTACTATTGCAATACCAGCTTTATTGCGAAAATGGTTACATGGGACTCCTTATGTTTTTGAAGTCAGAGATCTCTGGCCAGAAATGCCAATAGCGATGAAAGCTGTACGCTCACCATTAGCTATATTTTTGGCTCGGCAATTAGAACTGATAGCTTATCAAAATGCTTCTCATCTTGTGGCGCTTTCTCCTGGCATGAAAGAAGGCATCGTCAAACAGGGTATTCCTGCTGAGAAAGTAGAAGTGATTCCTAATGCTTGCGATAATGCACGTTTTAACATTTCAGAAACAATTGGATTAGAGTTTCTCCGCCAGCATCCCGAATTATCTGGCGGGCCTTTGATTGTTTACACCGGTACATTGGGGCATATAAATGGAGTCAACTACTTGGCTTATTTAGCAAGTCACATGAGAAATATCATACCTGAAGCTAAATTTCTGGTGGTTGGTTCAGGTGCCTGTGAAAGTGAAGTCAGAGAAGCTAGTAGTCAATTAGGGATTTTGGAAAAAAACTTCTGGATGTGGCCACCTATTCCCAAAGCTGAAATGCCAGCACTTCTTTCTGCATGTACCGTTGCCACCTCCTTGTTTAAGCCGATTCCTGAGATGGAGCATAATTCAGCTAATAAATTCTTTGATGCCCTAGCAGCAGGCCGTCCAGTCGTAATTAACTATGGCGGTTGGCAAAAAGAAATTCTCGAACAGTCTGGTGCTGGTATTAGCATTTCTAGCAACGATCCAAAAGTTGCTGCAATTCAACTTGCAAAATTTTTAAATAGCTCTGAGTGCTTGCAAAGCGCTCAGGCTGCTGCAAGAAAACTTGCAGACACAGTATTTGATCGGGATATTTTGTACAAGAAACTAGCAAATGTTTTTCAAAAGGTTTTAAATGAAACGCATTCTGGCATTTAAAAAGTGGAAACATTGGTCGAAAATAAAATTCTTACGTTGTGCTGATAAGTTACTAGCAGCCGTTGGAATTGTTGTTGCATCCCTCGTCTTTACGGCAACAAATACAGAAGTTGTTGGACAAGATATATACCCTAAGAGTAAGCAATTTCCGCTAGGACTATACTCCATACACGAAGCACAAGATATGCAGAGAGTGCGGCAATTCGGATGGAAAATCGCCCAGACATATCATTTTACCCCTTCTTTTCTTGAGACTGTAGCTAAGGGTAAGATGCTTGCTCTTGCCAGCCTGCCAGGTAAATCTGAGCCGATACCAGAAGTGCAAGCGGCAAAGAAGATAACTGCTCTTGCTAAGAGCGATCGAGTAGCGTGGTGGGAATTTCCTGAAGAACGGCGCTATTGGAGAGATGGAGAAATGGCGATAGTCACCAATTATGCGAGTTGGACACGCAAATATGACCCAAAAAAGCGACCAAATTATATGTACATCCCCGGTCACTATGATGCTACAAGTGTCCAGCAGTATGTACCTTATTTGGATATCATTCCCTCCAGCGTTTACACAAACTATATAGGGGTGCCACACGCATGGGTGCGATGGCGGATGGAAACCACACTAAAGGCGATCAAGCTAGCACAAGCCACGATAGGCCCTGATTATCTGAATGGAGAAAAAACTCCTGTAGCAATTCTGGAACTTTTTCACGAATCTGGCAATGCGATCGCCACAAACAAAGGGGCATACCACGACTTTTGGCAGTCTATCGTGTCTGGTGCTAGAGGGATTCTAATTTTTTCTTACTGGCATGAGCGTGACCATCCAAGTCTAGAAAGTGTTTTGCAGACATATCATAAGGCTGCTGGAGAGATCGTAGGGCCAGAGCAATTGGGCTCGGCTATTTTGTATGGCACGAGGCTAGATAATGTGAGCTTTAAGATTGTCGCTGGCCCAGCAAGGACAGAGGAGTTTTACACCTATGGCATGGAGCATCCACTCAGCTTTCCCTCTATTAATTTGCTGACAACTGTTTGGAATCAATTTACTTACATTATTGCCGTCAACTCAGCAAATGAACCTGTTTCTGTTAGTTTTACTGGTCTTTCTAATACATCCACTAAAGCAACTGTTCTATTTGAAAACAAGAAAGTTTCGCTTAAAGATGGAGTATTAAATGCCGAATTTCAACCACTTGGCGTACATATCTTCAAAATTCCTAGCAACAAAGTATTGAAAAGGGAAAACCAAAGTATCTATGCTCAATTTCCTCGATGAAACTGATAGATATTGATTCCTAATTTTCATCTTTAAAACAATGAAAACTACAGCTATGAACAGCAACTATTTACAAAAACATTTTTTTATAAAAAACAGCAGATTAATCAAGTCTATATTAGATAGATTTGTAGCAGCAATCGCCCTTTTAGCTCTTTCTCCGGTGATATTGATAATTGCGATCGCTATTTATTTCCGCATGGGTTATCCAGTTATTTTTATTCAACCCCGTCCCGGTAAAAATGCTCGTATTTTCAATTTTTACAAGTTCCGCACTATGACGGATGAATGTGATGCCAAAGGCAATCTTCTCCCTGATGAGAAACGCCTCACGCCTTTTGGTGAATTTCTTCGTCAAACCAGTTTGGACGAACTCCCACAACTTTGGAACGTCCTCAAGGGTGACATGAGTTTGGTGGGCCCTCGTCCTTTACTGGTACAGTATCTTGACCGTTACAGTCTGGAACAAGCACGTCGCCACAATGTCAAACCGGGTATCACAGGTTGGGCGCAAATCAATGGTCGCCGATTATTAGATGGATGTTGGGAAGAGAAATTCAGATTAGATATTTGGTACATTGACAATTGGAATCTATGGTTGGACTTGAAAATTCTAGTTTTAACTCTGTTCAAAGTTTTGAAAAAAGAGAATATTAGCCAAGAAGGCTACGCTACGGGTGAAGAATTTCAAGGTAGTACTAGAGAAGTATGAAATATTATTGTACAAACTCTCAATAAATAAGGCAGAAGACGGAGAAAAGTCTGAGTGATATTTTTCAAAGCTCGCGAACTCGCTAACGCTTCATAACTTCGTCAAGACAAGAGATTGGCTTCACAATAACGAAAAAAATCTCTTGTAATAAATCCTATTATTTCAGGTAAATTTTTATGAAAAAAGAATGGGAATTCGGTTCTGAATTTGATTGGTCAAATGAGTTTTTAATGGCATATAAAACTAACAATTTTCTACCTAAGCTATATGAACTTTTTTCCACTGGTACAGCTTGTCTGATTTCTCTCAACAATCTATTAAATCAGAATCAAGGGCATCAGCTACGACTGCATTTGCCATCTTTTTCATGCATGGATTTTGCAACAAAACTCAAAAAATATTTTGAGATATGTTGGTATCGAGATTTGCCAACTCAAGAATCCCCAGATTTTAACTCCCTCAATACTTGCCCAGGTGATTTAGTTTTAGCAGTTAACTTATTTGGGGTTAGACAAAGAAAATGTTGGCAAGATTGGCTATCTAAACATAATGAGATTATCTTAATTGAAGACCATAGCCACGACCCTTTTTCTTCTTGGGCACAGCAAAGTAATGCTCACTATGCTATAGCTTCTCTACGTAAAACTCTGCCAATCCCAAATGGAGGTATTATCTGGTCCCCCCAAAATATTAAGTTGCCAAAAGCTTCTTCAGAATCACCAGCTAGTTGTAAAAAGATGACTGCTATGCTGTTAAAACGAGCTTATATTAGTGGTGCAAATATTTCGAAAGATATCTATCGGCGACTAGAGATTGAAAGTGAGGAAGAGCTTGATTGCGAAACTAATTATGCAGCTTCAACTTTCACTTCTAATATTTTAAACTGCCTGAACATTGGAGAATTTAGGCGAAAAAGGGAAAGAAATGTCAAACAATTTTTAGCTTGGATATCAATTACAAACCATCATAATTGGACACCTCTTTTTACCTCTTGGCCCGATGGTTCTGTGCCATTCAACAGTATAATTGTCTGTAAAGATCCAGAAAATCGAGAAGCTTTACGTAACTACTTAATAAGTCAAAATATATTTCCACCGATTCATTGGCCGCAAACGCCAGAAAATTCATCTAATGATCCTTTAGCAATAGATTTGTCAAAACGCATTTTAACAATACCAACAGATCAACGTTACTCTTTAGATGATATTAGTCGTGTGGCAGCGAAATTTCGAGAATTTTTTCAACAATATGACAATCTTGCTATCTCTATGATTGGAGGATGAAAAGTAATTCAAAATTCAAGAATTTATTGTTGTTCGCACAATTTTTTTAAGTTTTGAAAGTAAGCAGGAGATATTACATGAAAACTTTTACTTACAAATTATCACAAGATCAGCTAGCTCTTTTACCCACAGAGTCAGATATTGCTTTTTATGAAGAACACGGCTGGTTTATTAGCAAAGAAGTTATACCTGATGAGATTATAGATGAAGCGATCGCAGGTAGTGAAAATTTTTATCGCGGAGAGCGAGACGCAACACTTCCCTATAGTACTGGTTACAGCGACTGGAAGCCTGGAGATGGAGACGCTGTACGCAATAATCAACACGTTTCTTATCGGAAAAAAGAACTACGCAAGCTCGTTCTTCAGCCAATTGTTGGGGCGATCGCTGCGAAACTAGCTAGAACTACAGAAATTCGATTATTTGAAGATACGCTAGTCTATAAAGCACCCATCACGATTAGCGATCGAGGAGGCGTAGTTGGCTGGCATACCGATTACTCTTATTCTTCTAACTGCACCTCTAAAAAAATGCTTTCCGCTTGGATACCTTTCCAAGATATTGATGAAAATAAAGCACCACTCGTTGTTCTTGATGGTAGCCATAAGTGGTCAGATACCGAACATCTGCGTTGCTTCAATAACCAGAATCTCAAAGAGATAGAAGAGAAATTTACCCAAAAAGGACGAGAGATTGTTGAAGTACCTATCATCCTGAACAAAGGTCAAGTTAGCTTTCACCACTGTTGTACTATTCACGGTAGCTATCCCAATTGCAGCAATTCAGTACGCTTGGCATTTGCTTTATATTTACAGGACTATGCCAATCGCCATCAACCTTTTTGGAATAACAAAGAACAAATTCACCACTTTCTTGACAGTATGTGTCGCAAACTGCCCAACGGCAATCCAGATTATAGCGATCCAGCAATATTTCCTATTTTGTGGTCAGCAGAAGATAGATAAAAGATAGCCAAATATAACTAAATAACTTGGGAAAATAAGATGAATTTGCAAGTACAAATAATTGAACTAACAAATGATTTATGGTTAAAAACATTGCGAGAAATCCGCCATGATTTTTACCATTTGCCTGAGTATACCTATTTAGAGTCTAAAAGAACTGATACTATCCCCGAAGCTATATTAATAACTGAAGGTGAAAAAAAGTTTTTTGTGCCTTATTTGCTCAGGAAATGTAATGATATCCTCTTTGAAGGACTACAATCAGCAGATATTTTTGATGTTGTTTCCCCCTATGGCTATCCGGGAATTTTGCTCAGTGACGCAGCTCTTAACACACCAGGATTTCTAGATGCTGCTCTAGATATCATGAAGCAAGAATTTCACTCTAGGGGGATATGCTCCGCTTTCTTTCGTTTGCATCCAATTCTCAATGAGAGTTTCACCAAAGTCTCTCACACGGAAACTTTGAAACTTACAGGCGAAACAGTCTCAGTTGATTTGAGGCTTTCTAACTTGTGGACTCACACCAGAAAGGGTCATCGTAGCACAATTAACAAGTGTAAGCGCCTCGGAATGATTGCCAAGATGGTTCCATTCCAAGATTATTTGGACGAATTTGTTGCAATCTATGAAGAAACCATGAAACGTGTCAATGCAACGACAGGATACTACTCTTTTAATTCCGAATATTTTACTCAAATGAATGATTTGTTAGGTGTTAGTCTTCATCTATGCATTGTTGAACACGAACATCAGATAGCTTGTGTTGGTTTATATACAGAATGTTGTGGAATTGTGCAAAGCACACTTGGGGGAACAAGAAATCAGTTTGTTCATTTATCACCAGGTAGTTTAGAAACCGACTATGCAAGATATTGGGCACAGGAACGCGGGAATGAATTTTTGCATTTGGGGGGTGGAGTTGGTAGTTCAACTGAGGATAGTTTATATATTTTTAAAGCGGGTTTCTCTCAACTAACTCACAAGTTTTTAACATTACGCTTAATAATTGATGAGGAAAAATATTATAAATTGGTGAACTTAAGAGCGAAAGTTATAGGTAAAACAGCATCAGAATTATTGGAATCAGACTTTTTTCCTGCTTATCGTTCACATTGAATGACCACGCTCGGAAAATTATGCTTTTCATCTCTCATATTGGTTAAGCAATTAAGCTTGATAATGCTTCTAGTATTTAAGTTTTGAAAATTTACATAAATCATAGTCAATGAAAATTCAACAACCATCCGTTTTAATTCCCGATCCATGCAACAATCCTCTTGCGTACTATGCAATACGCTGTCTTAAACAAGCTAATAGTGAATTTAATATAAATGTGATTGTTTCCTCTGGCCAAATATTAGATCACAATGAATGGTTATATTTTTACAAGTATTCGGCATATATTGATAATTTAGTTGTTTAGG
>NZ_JAAGOG010000492.1:0-575 GCF_010747425.1 Nostoc sp. UIC 10630 | reverse complement strand
GCATAAACCATTTTGGCCAGCCAATAGAGTGCTGCATCTGGGTCAGAACCTCGTAAGCTCTTAATAAAAGCACTGATGGTATCAAAATGGGCATCCCCTTCTTTGTCGTATAAAACAGCACGTTGTTGAATTGATTCTTCTGCCACTGCTAGAGGAATATGAATAACACCTGTAGTATCGGGGGGTGTAGTCTCTACAGCTAGTTGCAAGGCATTCAATAATGAACGAGCATCACCATTGGCAACATTAACTAGATGAGCTAAAGCATCTGTGTCAATTTGTACTGTTAACTTGCCATAACTGCGTTCCGAATCAGCTAGTGTTTGCTCAACAATTTTGTATAAATCTTTATCAGTTAATTGCTGAAGTTGAAAAATTCGCGAACGGCTAACCAGTGCTTTATTGACTTCAAAAAAAGGATTTTCGGTGGTAGCACCAATGAGAATGATTGTCCCATTCTCAACCCAAGGCAATAGAGCATCTTGCTGAGACTTGTTAAAACGATGGACTTCATCGACAAAAAGAATAGTTCGTTGATTATGAAACTTGCGCTGTTCTTGGGCTTTTTCAATTGC
>NZ_JAAGOG010000208.1:0-12630 GCF_010747425.1 Nostoc sp. UIC 10630 | reverse complement strand
CAATGTGACGCTACCCTCTGGTGTTGGTACTTGAATTTGAGCGCCTAAGACCGCTTCATCTGGACGAATGGGAACTTCGCAGGTTAAGTTGTCACCCGAAAACTGAAAAAATGGATGGGGAAGCACCTCGATTGTGAGATACAAATCGCCTCGCTGTTGAGAAAAAGGACTGGAGCGACCTTTACCTTTAATGCGAATTCGACTACCCGGTTTAGCACCTGCGGGAATACGAACGTTAATGGTTTCATCATCCAACTGCAACCGCTTTTGAACGCCATGAAACGCTTCCGAAAAGGAGAGAGCGATCGCAGCTTCGGTATCGGGTGCTGGTGCTTGGCTACGAAATGGGCCATCATCAGGCTGCCTAGTCGAGGTGCGGTAATAAGTTTGTCTTGTTCTTGTCCTATCCCCTAAACCACCCAGTAAATCATTGATAAAGTCATCAAAGTTGCTATATTGGTCAAAATTATCTGCATACGTGCTAGTTCCTCTAGGAGGAGTACCGCTAACCTCCGCTTGCTTCCAGTACTGCCCAAAAGAGTCATACTTTTCGCGCTTTTCTGGGTTTGATAAAACTTCGTTGGCTTCATTGATGTCTTTAAATTTTTCCTCGGCTTCTGGATTGCCGGGATTCACGTCAGGATGATATTTGCGGGCAAGTTTGCGGTAAGCTCGCTTAATTTCGTCGGAAGTTGCAGTTTTGCTAACTCCCAAAAGGTTGTAATAATCTTTGAAATCAGTTGCAGTTGGCATGATTCGATACTCATAATCCGACTATTCTGCACTCGGAACGTCTTTTGTAAGTAAGTGATAAGCCTCCTCCGTCGTTGACATTAATTCAAAAATTACGGTTTAGCTTGCGCGTTTTAGCCAACAAAATCGGCATCAATCACATCGTCGTTTTGTCCAGTTGGCTGAGTTGTGCGATTAGGATTGCTAGTTGCGGCGTTAGCTTGGGCGTAAACGGCGCTACTGATTTGCATGAGTGCTTGTTGAAGATTGGTAGTGAGCGATCGCATTTGATTGTAGTCTTCTCGCTCAATTGCCGATCGCAACTCGTCAATCAATTGTTGCGCCCGACTTTTATCTGCTTGAGAAACTCGACCATTCAAGTCTTGCAGTTGTTTTTCTGCCTGATAAACCAGCGAGTCCGCATTATTTTTGGTGTCGATTTGCTCGCGGCGTTGGCGATCTTCTTGGGCATGAGTTTCTGCATCTCGTACCATGCGTTCCACATCGTGTTTATCCAGCGTCGAAGCGCCTGATATTGTAATCGATTGTTCTTTACTAGTGGCGCGATCTTTAGCAGTTACCGATAGTAACCCATTTGCATCGAGGTCGAATGTTACTTCAATTTGAGGTACTCCACGCGGAGCCGGAGGAATGCCATCGAGCCGAAACGTACCTAAACTCTTATTGTCTGCCACAAGTTCCCGTTCTCCTTGCAGAACATGAATTTCGACATTCGGCTGGCCATCGGCGGCGGTTGAAAACATCTCGGATTTCTTCACCGGAATCGTCGTGTTGCGGGGAATAATTTTTGTCATCACCCCGCCCATCGTTTCCACCCCTAAAGAAAGCGGTGTTACATCTAGCAGCAGCACATCTTTCACTTCTCCCGCTAGTACTCCGCCCTGAATTGCTGCACCCACAGCAACTACTTCATCGGGGTTCACTCCCTGATTCGGATCTTTGCCTGTGATGCGTCTGACGAGTTGTTGCACGGCGGGAATTCGGGTGGAACCGCCTACTAGAACAACTTCATCGAGATTGGCATTGTTCAGATTGGCATCATTGAGAGCTTGTTCAACTGGAATGCGGCAGCGATCGAGCAAGTCAGCACAGAGTTTCTCAAACTCTGCCCTAGTTAACGTTATATCCAAGTGCTTTGGCCCCTCTTGAGTTGCCGTGATGAAGGGAAGATTAATTGCCGTTTGGGTGGCGCTAGAAAGTTCAATTTTGGCTTTTTCTGCGGCTTCGGTTAACCGTTGCAGGGCTTGCTTATCTTTGCGTAAATCAATACCTTCGTGGCGCTGAAAATCATTTGCAACATAATCGACAATCTTTTTATCAAAATCGTCACCACCTAAATGGGTATCCCCACTCGTGGCTTTGACTTCAAACACACCTTCTCCAACTTCTAGAATTGAAACGTCGAACGTGCCGCCCCCTAAGTCAAAGACTAAGATTGTTTCGTTGCCCTTTTTGTCTAAACCATAAGCAAGTGCCGCCGCCGTAGGTTCGTTAATGATACGGAGTACTTCTAACCCGGCAATTTTGCCTGCATCTTTGGTCGCTTGTCGTTGCGAATCATTGAAGTAAGCAGGTACAGTAATCACTGCTTGCGTAATGGGTTCTCCTAGATATTTGCTGGCATCATCTGTAAGTTTTCGCAAAACTTGAGCAGAAATTTCTTCAGGCGCGAATTGTTTTTTTAGCGCTGGACAATCGAGTTTGACATTACCGTTGCGATCGCGGACAACTTTGTAAGAAACTTCACTCGCTTCGTGGGTGATTTCATCGTGTTTGCGTCCGATAAAGCGTTTGACTGAATAGAACGTGTTCTCTGGATTCATTACCGCCTGCCGTCGAGCAATTTGACCAACCAGACGTTCGCCTGTTTTTGTATATGCAACTACAGAGGGAGTGATGCGTTGTCCTTCTGCATTCGCAATCACGAGCGGTTGTCCACCTTCAATGACTGCAATACAAGAGTTAGTTGTCCCTAAATCAATTCCAACAACTTTTGCCATAACTTTCGATTCCTTTCATCAGATTTTGATGCGCTGATTGTAGTTCTAAGAAACTTCAGTAGTATTAAAAGCTCAACTTGTAACTAACAGTTCTCCGACAGATTGTCTTGTTCTTCTTTAAGGAAACTATTCAGAAATTTTCTGTGCATCAACCGATAGAAAGACAAAAAAGTATCCAGTATATATTTTTGGCATTAACGTTGTAAGTTATACATTCAACGATTTAAAGAAAGAATTCAGAATTGAATTGAGTGCGATCGCTCAAAGTTTCTCAGTACCTTTCTCCCTGCTCTGGGTAATCTAGCTTCACCTGAACCGTCTGCACTCCATTTTCCACTTACACCTATGGTTCCCCAAAATGATGCCGAGCCATTAATTGCACGGCTCAACAGTGAGCCGAAGGTAGTACTAATACCCAGTTGATATTGTCCCACAACTGTTGATTCATCAAATTCCATGATGCGATCGCTGTTGCTAGCTTGTGCCAGAGTTTTATTGCTAGCTGATGTGAGAATAAAAGATCCTGTAAGTGGACAGTTCTTCTACAACCAAAATGGCAACACGCCTAGTTTTGGCAGTAGTGGTCTATTTGCAACTCTAGCTGATGCGCCAACTCTCACGGCATTTGATTTTGTGTTGCAAGCATAGTTTGCTCAAAACAGGGAATGTCGAGTTTACGTACTTGACTAGTACAACACGGCGGAAATAAACCACCCATTCTAAATCAATGAAATGCTTACGCTGTATTCATTTTTAATTTTTAATTTTTAATTACGCCTTGCGGTACTAGACTTATTTATCTGATGTTTCTTCAATCTCGATTTCCCAAGGCTCTCCTTTATTATCTGGTGGAAAAAGCTGAATTTTGGACTTGTTAGAAAACTGTTTCAACTGTTTGATAAACTGTGGAATAGCATCAACAATATGCAGATAACTTTCTATGTCATAGCAGATAATGATTAACATCAGAGGACTAGCATTTATTTTGAAATACCAGTGACAATTTGATAGTAAAACTCGCATAAGTGGGACGCAGACTTGATAAAATCGCCTACACGTAGCTTCTTCTATAGGACTCATATCTGATTTTTGAATAAGATTTCAGATAAAACCCTTAAAAAACAGGTTTTTCAGTTTGAGTATGTTTTCAGAAATCAAATCCGAGTCCTATAGCTGCCTGTAAAATAACTCGTTAAGTAGAGTTGCTCCAGTTGGAGGCAGATCATCTGCGGGAAGAAGGGATTTATTCATAACACGAAATTAGGCATTGTGAATTGGAATTAGTTTTTCTATTAATCACTGATAACTCAGGATTTACCAGCCTTAGCACGAAGATTTTTTGGAGTATTGTGTAGTAAAAAAACGCCGACTAAGCAATTTTTTACTAATGCTACTTCTGTTTTTTAAACACTATCAAGTGCAATACTTGCTCTAGGAAACGCCGATTGTCAAAAACTCCCTGAATCAGCACCTCTAGTTCAGTTGCGCCCTTGGAAGGAAAATCCTCACGATTGATTGTGTGCCAGGGTAAAAACTCCTGCCAGTCCAAGGTTAATATACGGACTTATGCCTGATTTTGGTAAGCAATAATTAGGGCTGTAGTGTAAAAAAGCTTCAGTCTCTGTTGAGAGTAATACTGGATTCGCCGATAACCTGCTTGGAATGTGGCTAGTTCGTTGCTTGGATGAATCGAACAATAACTGCTAATCTGTTTAATGCTTAATCTTTGCTTCAGCCTCTAAAAACAGATTGCCAATATCAAACAAAAACTGCATAGTACCTCGATAGCCAACTTTGGTAAATTGACTGTGATCTAAGCGGTCAAAAATGGGAATCCCTTGACGATAGAGAGGAATTTTTAAGCGTTGAGCGATCGCCACTCCATGAGAGTTGGTAATTAGCAAATCAGATCCAACCGCCAGTTGCTCAAAGTCTTCCAAATCGCCGATAGTGACGCTAGGAATCGGCAGTTTTTCTAACAGAGGAAAACGTGTTGTTGTTACTGCTGCATGAATCTGAACCCCTAGCGATCGCAAAAAAGCAACTGTTGACCAAAGTAAATCGGGTTCCAGCGCCAAAGAAACTCGCTTGCAACCAAAGTAAAAGTGATTCTCCAACATCACATGTTTTAGCTGACGGCGTTGACGGCGGTATTTCTCCGGTACGCTGACACCACTGATATCTGCCAATGCTTGCAAGAATTTATCTACTGCTAGTAGTCCCGTCAGTTCACTAAATACTTCATAGGGTATATTGAATCTCCGATCCAAAATTTGCGCTGCACCTCGCATACTCTCACCAAGTGCCAAAGTGAATACAGAAGTGCCAATTGAGCGCAATTGTGCCAATGTAGTGCCATTAGCTGTAATGGCACTAGAAGAATCTTCTATATGACTATCTAGTACGCCAGAAAGGTCAGGTACAAAAATAGGTTCAAGTCCAAAAGAGGTGACAATCTCTTTGATTTCCTGTACATCCCCTGGTGTGAAGGCAGAACTCGCCAAAATAGTGATTTGTGTAGGACAAGTGTCTTGTTTGGAGCTTTTTTGGGGAATTTCCCTGACTATACTCTCAACCGCGCCAGCAAAGCCATCCTGTAATGTACCTTTGAAATCAGGTGTAGAGACAAGCACAATTGGTAAATAATCTAGTTCTGGGTGACGGTGACGAATTTCTTTAACAAAGCGCCCCATATCATCGCCTCTGGTTTCCACGAGTCCAGTGCTACAAAGACCGATAATTTCTGGCTTGGATCTCTGCACCAAAGTCAAGATTGCTTGTTCAACCCTTTCCTCGCCACCCAAAATGGTTGCAACTTCTGTCATCGCTGTACTGGAAAGGGGAACTGTCTGACGGAAATGCTGTACTAATACTGCCTTCGTCAAAGCAGTACAGCCTTGTGAACCGTGTAACAAAGGCATTATTCCCTTTAACCCCAAAAAGGCTAAAACTGCACCTACAGTCTGGCTTTGCTTCAGGGGATTAACTGCAACAGATGTACTCGTAACGCTAATAATCGCCATTAGATGTTCTCCTCTGGAGAATTTCCTGTTTCCCACGGAGCTGGTTGAGATACTTGTTCCCACACAGGGGTGTAAAAAGCAGCATAGAGTTCTCGTGCTACCTCTAAAATTCCCATATAGCCTGCATAGGCATGGTTGCGTTCTTGATTAACGTCTAGGAATGGAATCCTAGCAGTAAGAGAGGTGTCTTGATGGTGTTTATCAGCAATTAACATATCAGCTCGATTTGCGTTAATTAGCTGTAAAATTTCTTGAGGACTATTTTGCTCTAGAATTATGCCATCTTGACTCAGCAAAGTTTTGACTCTAATTCTATCTTCCTCAGTATTATTAGTTTTAATACTAATAGCAATAACTTCCATCCCCAATTTTTTAGCAGCAAAGATAATCAACCAGCTCTTGAAACTTCCAATAGAAAGGAGAACCCGCTTCCCTTGTAATTGAGTAATATAAAAAGCGAGTTTTTCATCTATTGCAGCAGTCTCTTCTGCAATTAGCTTTTCTGTACCTTCTTGTAAATTAGAATTACCTAACTTTGCAGCAATATTTCTTAGACACTCATTGATTTGCTCTATCCCATAAATAGATTCTTCAATATAAGGAATGCCATATTGTTTTTCCATCCTTTTAGCCATATTGATTAGTGCTTTGGAGGAGAGGATTACATTAAGTTTGGCACGATGGGCATAACAAACTTCTTTGTAGATAGTATCGCCTGTAATTTTTGCCAAAACTCTAATACCTAATTTCTCCAACAACGGTAAAACATTCCATATTGCACCTGCAATATTGTATTCACCAATTAGATTAATATCATAAGGTGTAGTTGTATCTGGTTCAGCTGTTCCAATAACGTGTGAAAGCATTGCTTCACCAGCGACACGGTTGCCCAAATTTTGGTTCCCAATGAATCCAGGGCAATGTACAGGGATAGTAGGTATTCCTGTTTTCTCGGTGGCATCTTTGCAAACTCCCTCGATGTCATCCCCAATCAAAGCAGTAATGCAAGTGGAATAAACAAATACCGCCGCAGGTTTGTAGCGTCTTTGTAATTCTAAAATGCCTTTATACAGCTTTTTGGCTCCACCGAAGATGATATCGTTCTCATCGATGTCGCTGCTAAAGCGTATCTTGTACAGCATCGAACCAGAAGAAAGACTGCTGTGACTTCCCCAAATACTGGCAGCACAGCCACTTGGCCCGTGAACTACATGAGCAGCATCAGTGATTGGTACAAGAGTAATCATTGCACTATCAAAAGCGCAACTCCCTTGAGTAGTTCCAGGTTGGGGTAATTGTGTGGAAGACTTTTTTTTCTTTTGTATCTGCTGACGAGCATCTTCAGAATTAGAGTCACTGAGTGAATCGTTGGTTTTTCCTGGCGTGGGATTCATTTGTTTGGTGACAATAGGTAGAAATTTTTAGATATTAGCTGAATTCCCAAAGGCTGAGGAGAATTTTCATTTATTCACCGTGGTATCTAAAGATGGATAAAAGGGAATGATCAAGAGAATTTATCATCCCCTAAAACATAAACATCATCTAGGTTAGAGAAGGAGAAAACAAAAACATGAACTAGACTATTAAATTATTAATGTTGTCCTGTACACGTTAGTTGATTAGTGTTAACACGGTGAAGAGGAAAAGCACAGAGTTAAGATTAGCTATTCGACTACCTCCATTTTAAATGATTGGTGAGAAGGTGGGCGAGAATAGCCCACCTAATATTTACTTTGTATTTAGCACCTGATTCTGAAGAATAAGCTTACTTCTTTTCGCTACCGGAAACTATTTCTACGTTTCCTTTTTTGAGTGCTTCTAGTGCTTCACCTTCAGCATCTTCTTGTTTTTTAGCTGCATCTGCTTGGCTAATTAGTTTCGCAGCATTTTCTTCACTTTCAAGGATACCGAATTCAATCAACAAATCTTCTAGCTCATCCATCTCGATGGGTGTGGGAACGGCGAGATTTGTATTGTTGATAATCTTGTCTGCTAATGTACGGTATTCATGAGCTTGCTTGCTGTCGGGTGCGTACTCATTCACTGTCATCCGACGCAATTCGGCGTGTTGCACGATATTGTCACGGGGGACGAAGTGAATCATCTGAGTACTTAATCTGGCTGCAAGGGTGCTAATCAATTCATCTTCCCGGTCAGTTTTGCGGCTGTTACAAATCAGCCCACCCAAACGTACCCCACCTGTGTGAGCATATTTGAGAACGCCACGAGCAATGTTGTTAGCTGCAAACATCGCCATCATTTCACCGGAGGTAACGATGTAGATTTCTTGGGCTTTACCTTCACGAATTGGCATAGCAAAACCACCACACACAACGTCGCCCAACACGTCGTAGGATACGAAATCTACATCTGAGTAAGCGCCGTTTTCTTCAAGAAAGTTGATAGCGGTGATGATACCCCGACCAGCGCAACCAACACCAGGTTCTGGCCCACCTGATTCTACACATCTGATATTTCGGAAGCCAGTTATTACCACTTCTTCGAGTTCAATATCTTCCACAGCGCCCCGTTCAGCAGCTAAGTGCAACACTGTGGTTTGGGCTTTACAGTGCAAAATCAATCGGGTTGAGTCAGCTTTTGGGTCACATCCGACAATCAAGATGCGTTTACCCACTTCTGCCATCGCAGCAAGGGTATTTTGGGAAGTGGTAGATTTACCAATACCACCTTTACCGTAAAAAGCAATCTGTCTAATTTTTTCGTCGGACATGATAATTTATCCTGCAATTGTTTGTTTGGTGGGTCTGTCGATTCATGAAGCGTTGGCACTTTGTGCCGGAAGTACTAGCGTTGTAAAATTACAGCACTGGCCTTATGTAGAAAGTCGTTGGAGGCGCTCGTTCTACAGCAAAAAGAGTCCGAATGCAGAACATATTCAAGTTTTGGTAAGTTTTCATTGGCTATTAGTCATTGTTTTTTCTGACTAATAGCTAGAGCAATGAGACATCATTCAAGGAATATTGCAAGTATTACCATCCGCTCACTCAAATGATTTCTCTAGCGGTAGTAATACTAATTGGAGAAAGGAAAGCTACAGATTCCAAGCTGGAAAAATTACGAATTCAGCATTATCAGTTGTTGTAATTAGAAAGAAGGTTGCTCATACCTAAAGAGTGGTTGCAGCAGGAATTTCAATTTACGCCAAGTATTCCTTTAAGAACACAACCAACCATTGCAATCCACTCTAAACAGTCGCTACAATTTCCCCGATTTTGCTGATATCGTAACCGCCAAGAATTTCAAATTGTGAGTGAACCATCCGATGTCCCAAAGTACTGAGCAATTGCTGTACAGGTGCTTCTTCTAAATATTCCTTGAGAATCACCAAATCATATCGTGACTGATGTAAAGGGATAAATCCCAGCCCAAAAGCGGTAGCTACAGATGCCGTACTCATACCAGCATCAGCAATTCCTAATCCTACAACTTGGGCAACGTCCTGGTGACTTTTGAATACATTGTCAAAGCCCTGAACAGCATCGAATGGTATCTGCTCGTTTTGGAGTGTTTGTTCCAAAAGCATCCGACTACCAGAACCGATTTCGCGGTTAACAATAGTCGCTCCCCCAGCAACTAAGTCAGTCACTGTTCTAATTCCCATAGGGTTGCCAGGCTTCAATAAAAGTCCCTCTTCCCAAACACCAAGGGTAATCAGAACTGCTTCCCTCCCAGCCAGAACATCTCGAACAAAGGGAGTATTATACTCACCAGTTTCAGGATCGTACAGATGCATCCCCGCGATGTGCGCCTCACCTCTGCATAGACTGTGCAATGCAGCCATGCTATTGGCGAAGTTATATTGGACTCGCAGTTGGGGATGCCAGCGTTCGGTGGCTCTTGCCCATAGTGAAATCACAGGGGCACAACCAGCAATCACAACGGTGTTGTGAAGTGTGTCGAGATTATCGTCTAGTAGCCTGACTCGAACTTTACTTGTACCTATTTGGCTAGTACCTTCACCATCAGCCGGAATCATATCTTGGCGAAAAGCATCCTTACCAATCAAGGGATAAGCTATCCATTGTCCTCCTACACGAGCCACACTAACTCGTAGTTGCTGACTGTTAGGGACAGGTTTGGCAAGGACGGCTTCGATTTCAGGTAAATCCCGCTCTAACCAGAATAGATCCTCAACTTGACAGCCAAGCGCTTTGGCCAACCGAAGTGTTATGGCAACTGAGGGAGCATATAATCCCGACTCTACACCACTAATAGTTTGACGAGTCACACTAGCGATGTTAGCCAAATCTTGTTGGCTCATGCCTAAGCGAGTTCTAATGGACTTCAAGTTATTACGGAGGTCACTATCCTGCTTCATTGGCTTTGTCTCTTAGTTTCAAAAAGCCGTAGCGGATTTAACTTATATCTGCCAAGGCGAAAGTATGGTCTTTGAGTTTATATCATTTCTCTCTGACGACTTTTTGTACTTTCGGTGTCTTGATTCCCTATATAAAAAGACTATCACAAAAATTGCAAGTTTGCTTGCGAAGCGCAAATTATTTTTGCAAGTGGTTGTTTTTTAGCTGCTATTATCGCTCAAAAGCCCCAAATTCCAATAAACACAGCATTTGTCTAGTAAGAAAGATTTACCAATAAAATTGGTAAAAGTAGTGTTTGGTACAGTTTTAGAGATTATTTTCAGCTTTGATGCTTGATAGACGAGTAATAAAAGCCGTAGAAAACATACCAATCAATTTCGTACTTGGGGATGAATTTTACCCTGACTAAAAATTACCAATTTGACTAGAGTGAATATGCACATAGCATCAGCAAAGAATTACTGTTTTAATTGGTTGCACAATTAGGTATTTACCAAAGTATGCAACGGATGACAGATGACATGAGATTACTATTGTTAGGAACAAAGCAATGATTACTGAAGAAGACTTAGCCCAGCAATTTAACGTAATTATTGAACACACTCACCCACAGGTATGGAAACTGTTAAGCCAATGTTATGTGAAGGTGATCAATCCTCATCCTCACTTAACAAGAGTGAATATAAAAACGTGTATCCGTCATGCAAAATACATTGGAATTTACTGCCCTGATAGACTAATTAGTGCTGTCGTAGAACAAAAAAATCTCATTAGAGAAGTGGCAGAATATCTGGGTCTAGTTGAGGTTGTTTGCTTGAATGCCAATAACTTGATGCGCGATCCACTCTCAAATCTTAAGCAAGCTTATCCCCAGTTGTGGTTAGACTTGTTGTGGATTGTCACTCAAGAACAAGAACTCTAGCTATTATCGACAGATTTTTGTGCAATCTTCTATCTCGAAAAACCCTAATTACCAATCTTCACCGCAGCTTTGTTACATCAAAGCAATCTAATGGAGGCGATCGCCTTTTTCACTGATTAATTCACCACAGACACTTCTGACAATTAGTAAAAACTCCCGTAAAATAGGTGTCATATCCTCTTGTCGCCACACTACAGCCGTTTCTACTAATGGTGTTTTTTCTTCTAAAGTGCGATAAACTACACCAGCCCTTTGAAGATTTTGCAAAGAAGACGGTACGATCGCAATCCCCATTCCCGCAGACACTAGTCCGATGATTGTCTGCATTTGGATTGCTTCTTGAGTTACTTTTGGGCTGAAATTTCCTTGTTGGCAAAGACTCAGGATTTGATCGTAAAGTCCAGGACCCAAATGGCGGGGGAACATGATAAAGTTTTCGTTTACTAGCGATCGCACTGAAATATTTTCTTGTCTGGCTAAGAAATGAGTTTCTAGCAAAGCTACAATTAGTCCTTCTTGCTGAATGCATTCTTGATTGAGAGTGTTGTCTTCTAAAGGTGGATGGGCAAAACCTACATGGATGCGGCGATTGAATAGCGCTTGTTCTTGCTGAGTTGTCGTTAATTCTTGCAATACTAACTCCACCTCTAAAAACTGTTCTCGAAACCGCCGCAAAATCACAGGCAGCAAATCGTAAGTTACCAAGCTGGTGAAACCTACTCGTAGTTGTCCTTTCTCACCCCTACCTGTCCGTTGAGTCAGATCAATTGCCTTGGACAGTTGAGCGAACAACTGATAAGCTTCTTGCAAAAATACTTGTCCGGCTTCCGTTAGCTGCACCTGTCGTTTGGTTTTGCGTTGAAAAAGTTCTACCCCTAGTTCTGTTTCTAGCTGCTGAATTTGCTGGCTCAAGGGCGGTTGAGCGATGTGAAGTCGCTCTGCGGCTTTACTAAAGTGTAGTTCTTCAGCTACAGCAATGAAGTAGCGCAGGTGTCGCAGTTCCATAGTTTTGATATTTTATAAGTCTCAAATATTCATAAATATATATTGGACATGTCAAAAATTGCTATCTATGATACTCATACACGCAAGTCAGAGGATGATGTAACTATGTCGGAGAATTTGAGAAGCCAAGTAGTAACGCAAGGAGTGCAGCGATCGCCAAATCGAGCCATGCTGCGTGCAGTTGGTTTTAAAGATGAAGATTTCAACAAAGCCATTGTCGGTATAGCCAACGGTTACAGCACCATCACCCCCTGTAATATGGGGATCAATCAACTGGCGCTCATAGCAGAGGTGGGGATTAAAACCGCCGGAGCAATGCCACAAATGTTTGGCACAATTACCATTAGTGACGGGATTTCGATGGGAACAGAAGGGATGAAATATTCCCTCGTGTCGCGGGAAGTCATCGCCGATTCCATTGAAACCGCCTGTACCGGGCAAAGTATGGATGGTGTACTAGCCATTGGCGGTTGTGATAAAAATATGCCAGGAGCAATGCTAGCGATCGCTCGGATGAATATCCCAGCAATATTCGTTTACGGTGGCACAATTAAACCGGGTCACTACAACGGACGCGATTTAACCGT
>NZ_JAAGOG010000491.1:0-576 GCF_010747425.1 Nostoc sp. UIC 10630 | reverse complement strand
TCCCCAAAGACGACAAATTGCCAATGATACCGATGGTTTGGGGTAGTGGTTTTATAACTCAGGTGCAAGAAACTTTTAATTTAGATTCAGAGCAAAGGTACAGATATAGTACATCAGCGCGTTTGGTGGACTGCTTTGGGATGTTTGATTATTTGTTGGGGATGGAGACAAGTCAATGAACCAAAGCAAAAAGAAACGCAAGTCTCTGAGTTTGCGGCTTCAACCGTATGAGGGTGATGTTTTAGCGGAAGTTGTCGATTACTTGAACTCGTTGCCCAAGGATGAGGCACAGCGTAAGGTGGCTGATATCTTGGTGGCTGCTTTCTTGCCAGTGGCGCGGTATTCGAGCGGTAATTTTACAAGAGAGCAGATCCGTTTTGCTTGCTGGGAAGCGCAGGACTCGTTGAATAAACACGGTAGTTATATGCGTTTGGCACTGTCGGTGGAACAACCGCAGTTTGTTCTGTCACAGCCAGCGTTGCCTGCACCAGTTGTAGCTGTCAATGCCCCAAGCTACAAGAGTAATGTTTTAGAGTCGCCTGAGCTTTCAGGGGAAGCGGCTGATTCAATCAGACC
>NZ_JAAGOG010000207.1:0-12662 GCF_010747425.1 Nostoc sp. UIC 10630 | reverse complement strand
CTCCTGTTGCTCTTTCTGCTCCTGCTATCAACGGTTAATTCTCAAGCATTAACTCAATTAGCTAAATAAGAAAGCGCCCTCCCGAAGTGGGAGAGCGCTTTCTTATTTATATGTATCCTTCTTGTTTCGATTTCTGGGTATTATGAGTAAAAATAATCTTCGCTGAATTGCACAGCCGCTTTTTCTATTTTGGTTTATTTTTCCATAGTTAGATATTTTCCCAATGCGCTAAACCATAAGTAAAAGAAAGAAAAACGTAGACGCAGAGCGGCTTGCCGCAGGCTACCGCATAGACGCGGAGCGGCTTCCCGTAGGGTAGAACGCAAAGGACACACAGAAAGAAGTTAAAAGGGTTTGGCGCAGCCTCACAAAGAAATGGTATAAGTCCTAATTGCAAAAAAGGGTATGCAGGAGTTAGCAAGAATTTTTCCCAATGCCCAATTCTGTCTAAGTCCGTCCAACAAGGCTAGCGACTACTGTAGCCAACTCAGCCGCTTCAATGGGTTTGGGTAAATGTAGCTGATAACCTTCTTTTATAGCTCGCATCCGATCCTCTGCCCTAGCATAAGCTGTCAATGCTGCTGCGGGAATATTTCCCCCTTGTTCTGGCGATCGCGATCGCAGTTTGCGGATCAAAGAGTAACCATTCTCATTCGGCATACCTATGTCACTGACTAAAACATCTGGTTTCCATTCTGTAATTACCTGCAATGCTTCTTGAACTGATGCCACTGCTTTAACTTCGGCTTGGCACTGTTCGAGAACTGTGGTGATAAATTCACGGCTATCGGTTTGGTCATCTACAACCACTACCCGCACACCAAGGAGGGAGACAAAGTGAAGAGGAGAAGAGGGGAGGGGCAGAGGCTGTGAGACTGTGAATAGATGACTTTTCAAAAGTGGCAGCTTGACTGTAAACGTTGCTCCTTGATCTTTACCCGGACTATCTACGTGAACAGTACCGCCATGTAGTTCTACTAAATGACGCACGATCGCTAATCCTAGTCCTAATCCACCATAAGATCTAGTGTTAGAACTATCAGCTTGACGAAAGCGATCAAAGACGTAGGGGAGAAAATCAGGGCTAATACCAATACCTGTGTCAATCACCTGAATTTGGGCATATTTCTCTGTTATATGTTCTTTTTCTTCGCCAGTTACCACTGACAATTGCAACTCTACCCGTCCACCTGTGGGTGTAAATTTGATGGCATTAGATAACAGATTCCAGATAATTTGCTGCAAACGCTCAAAATCACCGGAAACTAGGAATTGGGAATTTTCGCCATTTGAACGTTGATTGCTTTGGGATTCCGCTGCTCTTGATTCTAGATTTTCGTGATTGATTTCTAATCCCAAATCTGAATCTGGCGCGATTGTTACCACGGGGACTATCCCCGGTGGCGCATTTCGCGTTTCTTTTAAGGGAATGATGGAAAATCTTAAATCGATTTCCTTCGATTGAGCGGCTAGGCAAACAGTCTCTAGGCTCGACTCAATCATTGGAACCAAATTACAAGTACGGACATTGAGGCGTAACTTGCCTCTAATCATCCGCGATATATCTAGTAAGTCTTCAATTAGCTGGGTTTGCGCCTTAGCATTGCGCTCAATTGTCTCCGTAGCCTTAGCCATTTGGCTTTCACTCAGCTTGCTTCGTTGCAGGAGTTGCGCCCAGCCCAAAATTGCATTGAGGGGCGATCGCAATTCGTGAGACAATATTCCCAGAAATTCATCTTTCATGCGGTTCGCCTCTTGCAACTGCTCAGTTTGTTTTTGCAAAGAAGCAATTAAACTAGCACGTTCCATTGCGATCGCTATTTGGTCGCATACTGCTTGCATCATCCCCTTTTGATTCTCGGTAAAGCTTAACCGAGTGCGGCTGCCAAAAGAAAGAGTACCCAACAATCGTCCTTGGGCAATCAACGGATAACTATAATAAGCAGTAATACCTAAAGAACGAAGCAATTCTGTTTTTGGGTCAGTTGATTCCTGCATATTTTCTAGAGCTATTGCACAACGGGTTTGGGCTACAGTACCGCAAACCGTTTCACCATAAGCCAACGACTCGATTTCCTTGGCCAGTTCTTGAGAAATACCACTGTAAGACCCTAGCCGCATTACTTGAGAGTTATCCTCAACCAAATAGTTCAAATAAACATCTAAACTAATTTGCTCTCTTAGTTTTCGGTAGACGCTATCGATTAGTAGTAATGGTTCTTGGCTTGAGAGTAAATCGTTGGCTGTATCAAATAGTAGCTTTAGTCTTTTGTAACTTAACGAGAGTGCTTTTTCTGCCTGTTTGAGGTTGCTAATCTCTTGGAACACTAAGATACAGGTAGCCGGATGACCGTGCATTGCTGGCAAGGTATCAGCAAATATCAGTAGAGAGCGCACACCAGAGGGAGTGTGCCAATCTACTTCTAATCCATTGAGACGTTCGCCAAGGGCAACCCGCACTCCTGGCATTTGTTCATTGGGAATGCGATCGCCTGCCGCATCTGTATAGTGGTAAACTGTGTGATAATCTTCTGCTGGTACACCTTTAGGAAATTCGCCCCCAGCTAATTCATTAGCAGAGCGATTTGCAAAAGTCACCCGCGCCGTTCCTGGTTCGATAAACAACAAGGGTCTTGGCATTAGATTTAATACATCCTCCAGCCATTTTTGCTGATTTAGAAGTATTTCTTCTGCCTGCTTGCGCTCCGTAATATCTAAAAATGCACCAACGCTTCCTCTAGTTTTACCCTCTTCATCAAACAGAGGTGCAACATACTCCAACAGGTTGATAATTTTTCCATTTTCATGGACTACCTCAAGTTCACAATCCACAACTTCAACACCATGAGTTGCAGAGTATTGCATCGGGAGTTCCTCTGCTGAGAGTTCCCTTCCTTCACGGTAGATTTTAAAATTTGTCGGTTTTTCGTCACTAGAAGCGCTGAGAGAGGCATTTGTATTTGACGATATCCCCAACTGCTTGGCAAAAGCAGGGTTTACCTTAATATTTTGGCATAGTGGATCTTCGGCAATGCCAATTCCAATGGGAATTACCTCCAACAAAGTTTGTAACTCAGTAATGCGGCGCTGTAGATCCTTGTTTAGTTGTAAGATTTTTTCTTTAGCCTTTTTTTGTTCGCTGATGTTACGAGTCACAGTTGCTAAGGCAATTGGCTGACCTGTATTGTTGTCTGTAACAGTGAAGATATTGTAATCAACTGGTATTGGTTGACCTGTTTGGAGATGCCGAAAGCAGAATTCTCCCTGCCAACGCCCTTCTGATAGTACAGTCGGCAGTATATATTTTTGAAAATAGGCTTTGTCTTTGGGCATGAAGTAATCTAATACTACTTTTTGCCTCACTTCTTCAAGGCTTGCAAGCCCTACCAGTTTTTGACCTGCATCATTTATATAGAGTAATTGACCCTCAAGGGTGGCGATGCCGATAAAGTCAGAGCTATTTTCTACCAGTGATACTAATTTTTGTTGCTCTGCTTCTGCAAGCTTACGTTCGCTCAAGTCGAGGATAAATGCTACTGACTCTTCCCGTTTTTCTCCTAACAACACGTAACCAACTAAAACTGGGATGCGGCTACCATCCTTGCGAATATATTCTTTCTCGTAGGGCGTACAAGTAGCGTTAGTGTTTCCTTGTGCTTCGGCGACACCTCGCAGATCCATGTATAGATACTCTGGTGGTGTGATATTGCTCCAACTTAATCTACCCTCTGACAAATCCTCCTGGGTGTAACCAATCATCCTGAGAAATTCGTCGTTTGCTTCCTGGATACCGCCATACACATCGCCAAAAAGAATACCAATAACGTTAGAATCTACGAAACTCCCTAGTTTATCCTGGTAGGTTCTCAGTACTTTCTGAGCAAGATCGCGTTGATGGCTAAGGCGTTCAATAACCCTGGCACTTTGCCAAATCAAAATACTAAAAATCACAATTAGGACGATCGCAAACACCGATACCGCAAAAGCCGGATCGTATTGTCCTGCACGTTGACCTTCAACAATTATCCACCCTAATACAAAAGGTACTGCGATCGCGGCAACCAACAAACGACGTGCCAGTAAGCCACCATAAGTATCACTTGTAACTACCCTCATTAACCCCTGTTCTGCCCGTGCCCACAGAATACCTATACTTAGCAAAATGAACAACACCGCTGTATGTAAAGCCATCGATGTTGTATAAGGGGCAAGTCCGTAAAGAACTTTCACTTTGTAGGCATAGCCCATGAGCGCCTGAAAGGAAATTAAAGTAGCGATCAGAGCGATAATCTGAGCAGACCAATAACTACGGTGGTTTTTTGGATTAATCAGATTCTGTAAGGCAACGCTGACTAGCATAAAGTTGAATGCTGTGTTTACCCCCATTCGCCCCGGATACAATGTCGTCATACTAGTTGGCGAATCCAAGAACAGCATCTCATCAATACCCAGATTCCAGCCGAACAGATATTCACAAAGTGTAAGTACAGCAATTGTGGTGACAGCTATTGCACAGACCCTGGAAATTACCAGAGTAGGGAAGTCGAGAAGTCGAAAGGTCGAAGAGTCAGGGTAGTTTTGAATTGTTCTTTTCCCCTTATTCCCTACTTTTAAAAACAGCCACAATGATAAACCAGACAGCACAAAACACAACGCTGTATTGACTTTCATCGTGGCGGGACTACCAGGGAAGCCACGCTTGAGAACTTCAATTCCAAGCCACCAGCCAATTACCACCAAGCTGCCAACCAAGATGGATATTACACTTGCGGCTTTTGCCACAAGTGAATTTCTCGGGATTTTGAATATATCTTGCAGCCGCAAGCGGTTAACCTTTAACATTTAGTGTTTTCTAACCGCATCTATCTAGCGTAGTAAAATTCCGTATTCCTTACGGTTTTATCATCTATGCCTTAGTATTTTATGCTACCCCTTGACTTACTTTTCATCTACCCAGAAGCATATTTTTTATTGGACAATTTAGAGTAAGAATTAATAATTCAAAAATCACCTTTGTGAGTATTTCATAATTGCAGGCTATGTCGTTTACCCAATCTCATTTTCTGTACAGAAACAGGAGTATAATCGAGAACTTGTCGCTTCAATATAACTACTTCTTTGGTTCTGTTCGCAAGTCTTGTAATCGTCCTTGCAAAAACTTTCCCCATTCCGCCGCCAAAGGGATTTCGGTAAATGGAACACGCACCGATTTATTAGATTCGGAAAAGAGAAATTCTAGCTCTATAGAACGACCTTTCTGCGGTATATTATCCACATCTACTGATTTATCATCTACTAGAAAGTTGATTTGCTTAATATCAAGCAAAGAGAATGTTTCTAGTTTAATAGGCCCTTGAGGTGTGGGTTTTCCCCAAGTGAGATTATTGTCTTTTTGACCTAATACAGCATAAATATCGTACTTAGCTCGTTCAAATTGTTCTGCCCAAGCGCGATAGGCTTCAACTTTTTGATACTCTTTCGAGCCTTGCCAAGCCAACCAGAAAAACATTACTAATAGCGGCAACCACAAAAGACCACGTTCCATCGTTTCAAAAAGTCCTGAGTAATGAAGTGAGACTTGTAACTAAAAGTGCAAAATCCACCAACAAAGGATGGAGATAAGTTATGGTAGTGAGCAAACTGGCAAAAAGCGGTAATGAGTTAATATGAGAAAGCTTATATTATTGTGCTTGTTTGTCATTGGGCTGGGAGCTGCCATATTTGGTTTCCTGAATTTCCAGGGAATGGCAGTTAAAGGAGAGTTTGAAACGATTTTGCTTGATTTTCGGGAAGATATTCCATCAGATGTGGTGCAACAGAATCTCCAAGCGATCGCCAAACAATACAACGTTACACCCCAATTAGACAACAAGTTTTCAGAAAAAGATCATGTGTATATTGTCAAAGGCGATCGCCAGCGACTCCAAGAACTGAAAAAATCTCAGTTTGTCCAAGCTACAGAATTCATTGAGCCAAATTACATCTATACAAAGATTCCACAACCAGGTGAAAAAGCTTGGTTAGGAGAATTTTTGAGACCTCAAGAAAATGATGATGAGACAAGCCCATCATTAACTGGCCCCAATGATCAATATTACAGCAAGCAGTGGAACTTGCACAAAATCGGTATTGAAGGCGCATGGAGTCAAACCAAAGGCAGTGGCATTACAGTTGCGGTAATTGACACCGGAATTACTAAGGTGCGCGACTTATATGAGACAAAATTTGTCAAAGGCTATGATTTTGTTAACGACCGAGAAGAAGCCAAAGACGATAACGGCCACGGTACCCATGTTGCCGGAACTATTGCTCAAGCCACAAATAACAAATATGGCGTAGCGGGAATTGCTTATGAAGCCAGTCTGATGCCACTTAAGGTACTCAGTTCTTATGGTGGCGGTACAGTTGCCGATATAGCCGAAGCGATTAAATTTGCTGCTGATAAAGGCGCAGATGTGATTAATATGAGCTTGGGCGGTAGCGGTGAAAGCAAGTTGATGAAAGAAGCGATCGAGTATGCCCATAGAAAAGGTGTAGTTATCATTGCCGCATCTGGGAATGAAAATACCAATGGCGCAAGCTATCCAGCCCGATATCCTTATGTAATCGGTGTTTCGGCAATTGGCCCAGATGGCGAAAGAGCGCCTTATTCTAACTTTGGTGCTGGGGTAGATATCTCGGCTCCTGGTGGTAGTGAAGCTGGTAAGATTCTCCAAGAAACTATCGATGAAAATGGCGAAGGGGTTTTTCTTGGCTTCCAGGGTACAAGCATGGCTTCTCCCCACGTTGCAGGCGTTGCAGCATTAATTAAAGCTGCTGGTATCAAAGAACCAGATGAAGTTTTAAAAGTCCTCAAGCAGTCAGCGCGAGTTATCCAAGATGATGGTTTGAACTATTATGGCGCTGGACAACTCAATGCAGAAGCAGCAGTCAGACTAGCTTTTGGAGGACAAATAAGTTTTCCAGATTTCTTTCGGTGGTTACGCGATAACGGCTATCTTAACCCTGGCTTTTGGATTGATGGTGGTGCAGTGGCACTATTACCCAAGATTTTAATGGTAGTTGGCTCTTATCTACTGGCTTGGTTTTTACGGGTTTACTTCCCCTTTAGTTGGAGTTGGTCTTTATCTAGTGGACTAATCGCTGGCAGTTCCGGGTTATTCTTCCTCAAGGGAATCTATATTTTTGATCTTCCCCAATGGCCTTTCCGGGTTTTGGGCAGTTCAATTCCCGAACTAGGTAATACCCTCCAGGGAACTGATGCGTTGAATCCCCTATTTGCCAGTGTACTGATTCCCATTTTATTAATGGCATTGCTGCTGGGAAATCCTAGTTGGAAATGGTTTGCCATTGGTTCAACATTAGGTATAGCAGCCTGCTTGACAGTAAGTGCGTTTTTAGATCCAGCTGTTTGGGGTTTGGGAAGTGGCAACATATCACGCCTCTTCCTCATCGCTAATGCCCTAATCTGCTATGGACTGGCTCGTTTAGCATTGAAAAACGAAGAAAAAATCGCATAAGTGGGGAATGGGGAATGGGGCATTGGGCATGAGGAATCAATTTTTATAACTCCTAACTCCTAACTCCTAACTCCTAATTCCCTACTTCCCACACTCAGCACGGGCTAAACCTTAGCTATCCGCTAACAGCACTCAGCACTCACAACTCAGCACTATTTATGAGCATTACACTTACAGGTACAATCGAACGCCGTGATATAGGCACAGGCGCATGGGCGTTGGTTACAGAAGAGGGCGTTACTTACGAAATCCTTAAAGGGGCTGACAAAAGCTTACTCAAAGCCGGACAAAAAGCAAAAGTAAAAGGACAGGTGCGTGAAGATATCATGACTATTGCCATGATTGGCCCTGTCCTAGAGGTCAAATCTTTTGAAGTAATTTAGTTTTGATTACCTGTAGAATCCAGAACCTCTTGCAGACGGCTTCTAAATTCACCTTTGGGATGACCTCCTTTTACTTCACCCACAATCTGAAATTCCCCTTCTGGAGAATTGCAGATGATGTAAGTAGGCCATCCCATTTCTGATTTATCGGGATACTGAGTTAATAAAATCTTGCGATACTTGCGGTAAGCAGTCGTATCCTGCATTTTCACATCAATAAATTCTAAACCCAGTTCTTCAGCCACCTTTTTGTCGTAAAAAGACATTTTATGGCAGATGCCGCACTCTTCTGAAGAGAACTTAATTACAGCTAAACTCATGGGTTGGCGACTCTTTGATTCTAAGCAAAGTTTTTTAGCATAATGCCATGAAATATTACCATATAGCTGGTTATTAGTGTCAACTTAAAGCTGAAACCCTTATCCAGTATGTTTACCTGCGTCCTTGCTTCTATATTTTTTGGGAGGCAGAGCTTTCAGTACTGCATTCCCAGGTTGAACATACAAACAAGAAATATACAAATGTAGTAAGCAAGGAAGCTCTGACTCTGAACCTGAAAGCAGTGATTGCTGGCAGAGAAATAATTAAACGCCAAAATATAGAAAAAAAATTAAGAATATGATTAAATATCATAGCAATCATTTTGATGTGGCATCTCTAGCTCACAATAAAAAGAAAGGGATTCAGGAATTGAGTGAGCAGGTTATGCTCTATCCTAGGAGCAGGAACAACAAGAGTAGTGGTGCATTCTAGTTACATCAGTAGAAAATGCTAGGGCGATGTCTAAGACAAGCTGCTAGGTGTCTACACAAAAAACCCCCGATGAGCGTTAGCCAATCAGGGGAGTTAGTTATCAGGGTGCATCTACCAATTAAATGTTCTTAGGTTTAACACCATATTCCGGATAAATTTGGACAAAGGCTAATTATTTTTTAAAATAAAAAACCCCCAGATGATGTTAGTCTACTAGGGGAGTTAGTTATCAGGGTGCATCTACCACTAATGTTTTCTAGGGGCAGCGAGTATCTTCCGGGGAAAATGGCAAAAATCAGGGTTGACTGGCCATATTTAGGAAGCGCTACGCCTACTTAACTAGAAAAAACCCCCCAGTGGGTGTTAGCCAACCAGGGGAGTGAGTTATCAGGGTGCATCTATTGATTATCTTTTCTAAAGTAAATGGGTAGCTACCGGATAAAATAGCAGAGGTTGAAGTTATTGTTGTTTGCTCACCAGAAAAAAACCTCAAAGTTGTTAAGCAACCAGAGGAGTTAGTTATCAGATATTGGTTTCAAGTGAAGCTAAAATCTTTCAGAATCTCGTTTATCTGTAAATGATACTCATAGGGCTACTGGCGCGAATTCAGAGGGTGCTAGCCTATATGAGGATTAAAAGAGATTCTTAAAGAGCAATCTACCGAATAAATTGACGCTCACCAGAGAAAATCCTCAATGGGTGTTAGCGAGCTAGGGGAGCTAGTTATCAGGGTGAATCTACCAATTAAATAACCAGTGCATTGCCTTAAAAATTTGATGCGTCAGAAATTATTGCTGCTAAATTCCTTTATAAAAAAACCCCCAGTGGGTGTTAGCCAACCAGGGGAGCTAGTTATCAGGGTGCATCTACCAATTAAGTGTTCTAGGTTTAACCATCATGCTCCGGATAAATTTATTAGAAAGGCGTGTCAACGAAACTCTAGTAGATATTAACTGAATTAGGGGAGTTAAAAATCAAGGGACATCTATCTAGTAATCAAGTATTCTAGGATTAAGCACTATTTTTTGGTAAAGAATATCTGCGTTAAAAGTTGCTGTTGTTTGCCAAAATTGAAAAAAACCCCTAGTAGGTGTTAGCCAACTAGGGGAGTTGAAGATCAAGGTGCATCTACCAATTAAGTGTTCTAGATCCAAGTAATCCGATCCGGATAAAGTTGTAAAGGCAGAAAAAGCAAAACAACACCGAATCAGAAACATTCAGGGGTGGGATGCATCTAAGTTATCAGAGGGAGCAAATCGACTTGAAACTTTTGTGTTTCAAACCAGATTTAGGAGGCGGACAGGAGAAGTTGTGACCCAGGAATTTCACATTTCCGTAACCCCAGTAGGGCAAAATGACTACTTGGTGCGGACGGAACAAGTCGCGCCTGGGGTACCATTGGCAGAAGAATTGGTGACTTGGCCTGTAGCTGATTGGTTAATAGCTGCTGGGCATTTGATGAATGACCCATTGAAGTCGGTGTTGCAGGGAGATCCATTTACCTCTGGTGGGCACGAAAGCAATATCGCCAGAAACTCTGTTAACTTGGTGGCGTTGGGTCAACAATTTTATAACGCCTTATTTCAAGGCACTCTCAGAGATAGTTGGATTACTGCCCAAGGTATTGCCCAGAATCACCAACAAGTACTACGCTTACGCTTGGGTCTAAAGGACACTAGATTAGCTCGTCTGCCTTGGGAAGTGATGCACGCAGGCGATCGCCCTCTGGCTACTGGACCTTATGTGGCTTTTTCTCGCTTCCAAAGTGGCATTTTGGGGGGTTCTCCTTTGCGATCGCGCAATAGTTTCACAACACGAGAACAAGGTGGCGTGAAAGTATTGATGGTAATTGCTTCTCCCTCAGATCAAGTCCGTCTTGACTTACAGAAACAGGAAGCGATTAAACTGCAAGCAGAACTTCACCGTCAAACATCACGACTTGCTGAAGGTAACAATCGTTTCCCAGAAATTGAACTCACTGTTTTAGACCAACCAGGACGCGAAGAACTGACGCAAGCCTTAGAACAAGGCAGATACCAAGTTCTCCACTACTCTGGTCATAGTAACTTAGGCGGCAATGGCGGAGAAATTTATCTTGTTAGTCGCAGAACTGGCTTAACGGAAATCTTGAGTGGAGACGATCTAGCAGGTCTGCTCGTCAACAATAATATTCAAATGGCAGTGTTTAATTCCTGCTTGGGGGCGTACACAGCTGCATCCGATCCTTCTGGAGATACGGGTGAACGTAATCTGGCAGAAAGTCTCGTGAAGCGTGGAATTAGAAGCGTTTTGGCTATGTCAGAACGCATTCCTGATGAAGTGGCATTGACACTCACACAATTGTTTTACCGCAACTTGAGTCAGGGATATCCAGTAGATTTGTGCGTTAGTCGGGTACGCCAAGGATTAATTTCTGCTTATGGTTCTCACCAGATGTACTGGGCGTTACCGATTTTATATCTCCAGCCAGAATCTGACGGTTTTCTCAGTGAAGAACTTGAGGTATCCGAAAGTACAGACTTGCGGGATCAATATAGTTCACCTTTAGGAATAACTTCCACGATGTACTCTGCGATGTCTACGACGGGCTACGCCAACGCAGATGATAGCGATATGCCTTTAGGAATGGAAGAAATGATTCCTGCTGGTTTGGCGCGTGACTCTTCTGGGTTAGACTGGCTGGGTGAGGATACTTGGGGCGATCTCGTTGATGAAATTGAGTATGATGACCCAAGTTATGAAGAAGATTCTGCGATCGTTTCGGATTTGTTTCGTCAGCTAGATAACCAAAAAGCTACAACTGAACCGGATCAACAAATTCTAGAAAATAATTTTCAGCAAAGCCAGATTTCAGAAGAGATGACTTCTCTAGAAGATGAAGGAGATTTATGGGGAGAAGTTCCATCACCGCCCCCTGCAATTACTGGTAAATTGCAAGAAAGTCAGCAAAATTCTGAGTTTTCGCGTAGGCATAGCCCAACCCAGGCATCGCAACCCGCCGCACCAAGACATCGTACCCAACGCCGCAAATTGTGGCCATTTGTGGGTATTGTGGGAATCAGTGCCTTAGTAGCTGCGATCGCTTTAAATTGGTGGTGGCAAAATCGATCTCAACTGGCAACTCTGCCAAACATCCCAGCAATTCCCACCGATTCTTTACCTATCCAAAAACAGCAAAATATCGATTTAGAAACAGCAAGCACTGGAATTGTCACCACTAGCGCTACGCAAAAATTGAGCCAGGGAGATTTGCAAGGTGGGTTGTTAGCTGTAGAAGAATTACTCAATCGTAATGCACTAGCTGCGGCGGAAACTGCCCTTAAACTTGTTCCAAATAAGCAAGTTGACGATCCATCTGTCAACTTTTATAAGGGAAGATTAGCTTGGCAGTCTATCGGGACTGGAGACAATAACTATAGCCTCGATGATGCCCGCCGTTACTGGGAAACTGCTGCCAAAGCTAAACCAGAATCACTTTTATATAATAACGCTTTAGGATTTGCCTACTACGCAGAAGGCAATCTAAATCGAGCCAATGACTCTTGGTTCAAGGCTTTGAATTTAGCTCTTAAAGAACAAAATACAGATTCAAAGACAGCAGTTCCTGAAGATGCTTTAACTTCTTATGCTGGTTTAGCTCTGGGACTGTATAAATCTGCACTTAGCCAATCTAGTGGGAAGCAGACACAGTATCTGAATGAAGCGATCAAGTTGCGGCAAATGGTTCTCAACTCTGATTCAGTAAATTTCCAGGTTGATAAATTAGCTAAAAATTGGCTGTGGACAGAAAAGGCGATTGAAGATTGGCGATCGCTCCTTCAAGAAAAAGGTGAATAACAGTAAGGAAAAGGGCGGTTAGAAACCGCGTCTACACAGACAAAACCCACCTTCGTGGGTTTAAAACCCTACAATTTTTTCTTAGTCCGCGCAGATTCTCTCATTGATGTCAAGAGGCGATCAGAAAATCCTTGTTGACACAACCAGGATCAAAGGTAGTTTTTCGACG
>NZ_JAAGOG010000490.1:0-577 GCF_010747425.1 Nostoc sp. UIC 10630 | reverse complement strand
ACGTGTTAAATTTTACTCGAACAATTCTCCTTAACTTTTCGTTACATAGCTATAAATTTTTCCGCCGACTTACTTATGCGATCGCAATTGGTGTCGGTTCACTTCCCAGAATGATTGCCGCAGCTTTGAGCGCTTAGGTATTGTTCATAGCGTTGGCAAGATTCTTCAAAGCCATGCCCATCAATCGTAGACATTCTTGGGCGTTCTCTTTGGGTGGCTCAACAGCTAGTGATGGCGTACCCGCCCGCCGGATACCGTTGGCAAATGTAATACATGCTTGTATGTGAAAGTATTATGTAAGCTCAAACCTTCAATCTGCCGTTGCAGCTTTTAGTTGTAACACTTTTGTTTATGTGTTTGTAACACTTTCGCCAACAGTATCCCCGCCGTAGGTGATTGCAAATCGTTCGTTGTTCTACATTTTCATGAAAGTCAATCAAAGCCAGTTTTGCAATGACTCAAACCGAGCAAATTCCGACTCTAGCTGCCATTGAGTCCGTGCGCGATCGCTCTTGTGCAAAAAAGCACTGCACCCTTGAGAAACAGAGGTTTCACCAGGGGTATCGCTTGCACAAGC
>NZ_JAAGOG010000206.1:0-12791 GCF_010747425.1 Nostoc sp. UIC 10630 | reverse complement strand
ATTGGGAATGGGGAATGGGGAATGGGGTAATTATTCCCTCGTATTTCCAACTCTTGTACAGACGCGATGAATCGCGTCTCTCCTAATTCAGCTATTAATCGCGTCTCTCCTAGGTCGATATATAAACTACAAGAGACTACAAGACTTTGCACTGACCATGATGCCGTAACAAATGGTCACATAGTACCAACGCCACCATAGCCTCAACCATTGGCACTGCACGCGGTAATACACAAGGATCGTGTCGTCCTTTTGCTGCTAATAGCGTTTCTTCGCCCTCACGAGTTACAGTCTTCTGCTCTTTTCTAATTGTTGCTGTCGGCTTAAATGCAACTCGCAAAATAATATTTTCGCCGTTGGAAATCCCGCCTTGAATACCGCCAGAACGGTTTGTTACTGTACGGATTTCACCATTTTGATCGATATAAAATTCGTCGTTATGCTCAATTCCCGTTAGTAGCGTTCCCGCAAAACCGGAACCAATTTCAAAGCCTTTGCTAGCAGGGAGAGACATGACACCCTTAGCGATATCAGCTTCTAATTTATCAAATACTGGTTCGCCCAAACCTTTCGGCACATTTCGCGCCACACATTCTACGACACCGCCGATCGAATCACCTTGTCTACCTATTTGCTCAATTAATTCAATCATGCGATCGCCACATTCAGCATCGGGACAGCGAACGATATTGCTTTCTACTTGCTCTAAGGTGACAGTATTTGGATCGACTACACCTTCTAAGTCTTTGATGCGCTTAACGTAAGCAATAATTTCGACATTGGCAACTTGACGGAGAATTTTTTTAGCGATCGCACCGGCTGCTACTCTCCCGATTGTCTCACGCGCTGACGACCTACCCCCACCTTGCCAATTGCGAATGCCATATTTTGCATCATAGGTTGCATCAGCATGAGAAGGCCGATACTTTTGTGCCATCTCGTCGTAATCTTGGGGACGAGTATCTTGATTGCGTACCAAAATTGTTATAGGCGTTCCCAGTGTTTTGCCTTCAAATACTCCTGACAGAATCTCGCAGGTATCAGCTTCTTTGCGAGGAGTCGTAATTTTACTTTGTCCCGGCCGCCTTCTATCTAGTTCTACCTGAATTTCTTCTGCCGAAATTTCTAGTTGGGGAGGACAACCATCAATCACAACTCCCACACCGCCGCCGTGAGACTCGCCAAAAGTACTAATGCGAAATAAATGACCAAAAATATTGCCCATGATTTTGAGGAAAAAGGTGAGGCTTATGTATTCTACCTAGAGTTCTTCAAAAGTTTGTCTTTGCTTTTTGCAGAATTCTTCGCTATTTTCTAGTATTTATGCAACAGTATCATGGCAGTTCTGGTGATGAAAGCGGACGCATATAATTATCTGCTCAAAGAGCAAATGGTTACACCTGCGAGGAAATCTAACAAATTCACAACAGCTTAATTAGGGGTTAACCGATAGATATAGTAGATATAGTGAAAAAATTAAGCTCTTTTGCCAACCACAACTGTCACAAAAGTACAAACCAAAAAAATACGGTATCAGGCTTCTATTTTATACCTATCATCTATCCAAACTCTTTCAAAATTATGGAGTGGCAATTTAACACTATCTCGCAATGGTCGTTGTGCATTGTTAGAGTTTTGTTTTGGTAGCTTGGACTAATTTGCATTTAATAGCAATGAATCTTTTCCGTGGCTTGGACGAATTTGGCGTTGCCGTAGCCTCGGTCATAAGCGGCAAGTAGTCTTTTGCCTAACTCACGAGTTACTTATAGAGGTTTCTCATTCGCTCAACATCCTTGACAAAAGTACATTTCCATAAGATGCACTCATGTAACCGTTGTCTGCGATCGCCTATAGCCATTTACAATACGTAAGTAAGACAAATGACGTAATAACAAGGCTTATAGGCATCAATTCTGAAAAATAAAGAAAAAAATAATTACTAATTGCTTAAAAATTCCGGTTTTTTTGGCTTTGGGATGATAAATAAAAATAATAGCGTTGAATGTCATGCTTCCTGCTGCGAAGGATTACTGAAATTCTTTGCTGCTTTCAGGATGAATACTGAGCATCAAATAACATCTGCCGCCAATCAGTTTTTTGCTGGAGATGCTGCTACATCAAAAGGCTCTACCACAAAACTTGCTCTAGATGTATCTAAGTAACTATGCTGATAAAGTGTAAAGATGTCACCGTATCTAGGAGTGAATTTTAAAGCAATCGTAAAGGATTTTGTACCATTTTGGCAGGTTTTTATCGGAAAGATGAGATATTAGTAGATTGTACAAATCTTTATTGTTATTTACTATCTACCGACAACTGCTAAGTACAAGCAAATACCGACACAGATAAGTTTAAGTAATTTAATGAAGTAGGAAATAATACATGGTATTATCACTGTCTTCTCATAACGTTATCCAGTATCTGCAAGAAGCGGGGCTGTGTAGCTCAGAAGATGACGCATCAGATAAATCTGAGTTGCCAGGAAGTAGTAAGAACAGTTTCGATTTACTCGTGACTCTAGCAGATAATCGTAAACTGCTCATTAAACAAGAACGTAACGTTAAAAGCAATGACGGCGCTCCTCATGAATTGTTTCAGGAGTGGCTATTTCATCAGTTGCTCCAACAGTTTCCAGTTCTCGGCAATATTTCCCCGATCGCACCGTTGGTAGTTCATTTTGACGAAGAAAATTCCATCCTTGTCCGCAACTACTCAAGTGAATATCGGGAACTTGCGACATTGTACCACAACAATGATATTTTTCCACAAGAAATTGCCACTGCGATTGGCACTACTTTAGCGGGACTCCATCGCGCAACCTACAACCGCCGAGAATATCGGGATTTTATGGCAACTGCTCCCCAAGGAGAGTTTCGCTATGGCTTTTACAATCCGGCGCAAGGGGTAGAGTCAATTGGGCCGGAGATTTTTGGGACGGTTCCCACGGATGCGCTGAAATTTTATTTACTCTACCAGCAATCGGAGAGTTTGGAATCTGCGATCGCAGATTTAGCGTATGACTGGAATCCCTGCTGCTTGACTCACAACGACCTGAAATTGAACAACATCTTGGTTCATTCCAGGTGGGAAAAACTAGACAATTGCCTAGTAAGACTAATTAATTGGGAAGCTTGTTCTTGGGGAGATCCAGCTTTTGATTTAGGGACTTTACTAGCAAGCTATTTACGAATTTGGCTCAATAGCCTCGTCGTAGATCCCACGATTGAGTTACAAGAATCTCTACATCTGGCTTTGACACCGTTGGAGAGTTTGCAACCTTCAATTATTGCCCTCATTAGGGGTTATCTAAATGCTTTCCCAATGATTTTGGAATACCGCAGTGACTTTATTGTGCGCGTTATCCAGTTTGCAGGACTGGCACTAATTCATCAAATTCAGGATATGATTACCTGCCGGAAATCTTTTAATAATGCTGATATTTGTATGCTCCAAGTGGCTAAAAGTTTACTCACTATGCCACAGCAAGGTGTACTAACTATTTTCGGAATATCAGAGTCAGAAATCCTTAATCCTGTAGGGACAGTTCATAAACTTCCTCAGCCTGTAAAAGAGCCACAGCTACTTCGTCTTTATTACGAAAAAACTCGGCTTCGTGGTTGTTAATAGCAGGGAGCAGAACAATTATGAATTCTGACTCACCTCTCCTGCCGGAGACGCTGCGCGAACGACTCCGCTCGGCGACCACCTGACTCCTGAATTCTGTTTTAAAGTTTGAGTTCTAAATGGATTAATGCTAAATTACTCTATCAATCAACCGCTAAATTCTCTATTCGATATTGCTAAGAATATTCAGATTGAGCCAAATTTTTGTATTTATCATCCCAATTATCAACCCTTTGCTCTGCCGACTAAAGTAGCCGATAGATTTCAGCAAAATTCTGTAGATTTACAACAGAAATATCTAACTCTACTGCTGCGAAACTTTCTTTATGGGATCTATTACAATGGCTCTCTACAAAGTACTTTAGCAGTCAATACTGATAGTAGTAATTGCCCATCAAAGCATAATTTAGTAGATAATTCCATCTTAGAAATTGATTGGAATTTTTACGAGCATCTACACGCCAGTAATCACGGCATAGGTTACTTTGACCCTCGATGGCAGGTATTGCGAAAAGAACCTGATGGGACTATGGCTGTGACTAAAGGCGGTTTAACACTTTATGTTGAGCCAGACTGCCATCTCAAATCCAGCAAAAAATCTACCAAAGTGGGCGACATGGTAGCAATCTGGATGCCCAAAAATCGATTGCAAAATGGCTCTTACTTGGCAGTTAGTAATGTCGGACAGGAACGGCAAAGCAACCCCGATGCTGATTTGGGAGCAGGGCGAATTTACTTTAACTTTACGCCATCTGGTGCGATCGCTCTTATGGAAAGCTTGACACTGCAATTGAATGTAGCTTCCATTCCCTTTAGCTTTCAGGTTCTTCACAACCCTTCTGCTTATGGACGCTATGATTCGGGGCTACTCTACTTTGAACTCCCCGACTATCCAGCAATTCGTACAATCCTTCAGGCTATTTATTCAGAAAATCAATCCCATTTCCAGCCCGAAATTCCTTTGTTTACAAAATTTTTAGCTCCAGGTTTAGGTTTAGCTGAGGAACCAACCCAAAAATTTGCCGCACAAGAAAGTTTTGGGATGAACCGTTGCCAAATTGTCGCTAATGCTTTGTTGGAAGCTTGGCAAAAGGGTAAGAATGCAATGGAGGAACGGATGAAGGTTATTGACCAACACTTTGCGCGACACCTAATAGATTTGCAGCGTCCTTACCTCAATCCCAGTTCAGAAGATATATATAAACCCTTAAATTGATAGGAAATGTTGCAGGGAGCAGGGAGCAGGGAGCAGGGAGCAGGGGAGGTAGGGGGAGTAGGGGAAGCATAACTATTGGTTATTAAGCAATTCCCAATTCCCAATTCCCAATGCCCAATTCCCAATGCCCAATTCCCAATGCCCAATTCAAAATTCCACAATTACCGGCGTATGGTCGCTGGGTTGGGTTAATTTTCTGGGTTCGACATCAATAATACAACTTGTAGCACGCTCATACAGCACGGGTGTGAGATAGTGATGGTCAATCCGCCAACCTAAGTTGCGACGAAAGGCGGCGGCGCGATAATCCCACCAGCTATAATTTCCGCCTTCTGTGGTGAATTTGCGAAAAGCATCGGCAAACCCTAGTTGCAGAATCTCGCGCAAGGCTTGACGCTCGGTTTCTGTTGCCATAATGTGATTTTCTGTACTCACTTGTTCGTGAATATCCTTGTCTTCTAGGGCGATGTTGAAGTCACCGCACACACAAATTGCAGGTTCTGACAGCGAAAGCAATCGCAAATACTCGTGTAGCGCTGTTAACCAGCGCAGTTTGTATTCATATTTTTCAGTTCCTACTGCTGCACCGTTGGGAACGTATAAGTTAACAATCCGAACACCATCAATTACACCTGTTATTACCCGTTTTTGCTCATCCCATTCGTGGTGTAAATCTGGCAAAATCGCCCTAAACCCGCTACTTACGTTTAAAAGTGGCTGGCGGCTAATCAGGGCTACGCCGTTATAAGATTTCTGTCCTGATATATAAAGGTTATAGCCCAACTGCTCAAAAGGCGATCGCGGAAACTCGGCATCCGCAACTTTGGTTTCTTGTAAGCAGAGAACATCAACGGGATTGTTAGTTAACCAATCAGTAACCTGTTCGAGACGAGTGCGAATTGAGTTGACGTTCCAAGTAGCGATTTTCATTAGTTATCAGAATTTTTTGAAACTTAATAATTACAAATTGTGTAATTATTGTACAATTACTTAATATTTATAATTTCTTTTGCATTTTCCAATTACGTTTAAACAAACCTTTAATCATTTGATCCCATTGAATATTTTAGTATTGTCAGCTACCAAATATTCAATTTTGTAAGTTCTGCTACAAAATATTCTACTTCATTATGATCCCCAAGACAGATGCAACAACTAATTGATTAGTTATACGTTAGAAATGTAACTCAGGGCTGACTTTTGCCGAATAGTCCTTTATATTTGTAGACAGAAAATTTGCGGGACGGTTAATCGGTATTGCGCTTTTGGTAGCCTGTTAGGTTAATTTAAATGTCAAAATAGTAAGTACAAATGCTCTGTTCTCATACAATAATGATGCAACTCATTATATTGAGGACAATTTCATAGACCGAACCAAAAAAACTTATGAAAATCGCTCAAGTTGCCCCCTTATGGGAAAGGGTTCCACCTCCTAGTTATGGAGGAATAGAACTGGTAGTGAGTCGCTTGACTGATGAACTTGTTCGTCGCGGTCATGAGGTAACATTATTTGCCTCTGGCGATTCTCAAACTTTGGCTCATTTAGAAGCAGTATATCCACGTGCATTGCGCTTAGACCCGAATGTTAAAGAGTATGCAGTGTACGAAATGCTAGAACTGAGCCAAGTTTACCAACGTGCTAAAGAATTCGATCTTATCCATTCTCATGTAGGGATTTCGGCATTACCTTTAGCGAGTTTCATAACAGCAACTTCTACGGTGCATACCCTGCACAATAATTTTACCAACGACACCCGTCACGCATTTAGCTACTACCAGAAGCAACCATACATCAGTATTAGTAACTCACAGCGTCAAGTCGATCTCAATTATGTTGGCACTGTTTATAACGGAATTGAGCTAGCAGATTATCCTTTCGTAGCCCAACCGTCAGAACCTCCATATTTGGCATTTTTAGGCCGTTTTTCGCCAGAAAAAGGGCCACATCAGGCGATCGCTATTGCAAAGCAGAGTGGTTGGCGCTTGAAGATGGCAGGAAAGGTTGATGTCGGCGACTCTAAGTTTTTTGAACAAGAGATTGCCCCCCACATTGATGGTCAGCAAATTGAATATCTCGGCGAAATTAACCACGCCGAAAAAACTGAACTTCTGGGCAATGCTGCCATAACTCTTTTTCCCATTAACTGGCAAGAACCTTTTGGATTAGTGATGACTGAATCAATGGCAACTGGTACACCAGTAATTGCCATGAATTTCGGCTCAGTACCTGAAGTAATTGCCCACGGTAAAACAGGTTTTATCTGCAAAAGCTATGCAGAAATGACGGCAATGATTCCCCTAGCTTTGGAACTCAATCGTCAAACCTGTCGAAAACATGTAGAAAGCAACTTTAGTGTTAACCAAATGGTTAACGGATATGAAGCTATTTACAGACAAATTATTAAAGACCGCATAGAATCGAATGGTCGCATTCATGCTACGAAAATACATTTTTAATCAACTGCTTTTTCTTGCTGAATTTAAACAACAAATTTTTTTAAGGAGGACATTGGTATGAGTACGAGAGCCAACACTTGCCCATGTTGCGGTGGTTCCCTCCTGCGTCATGCCCGTCATGGTGAACTATATTGGTTTTGCCTGTCGTGCCGACAAGAAGTACCGTTATTAACTGTTATCCGCTTACCTAATGTGGATACCCGGAACACCGGAGTTGTTCCTCAGCCAGTGGTAAATACCTAGTTCTTGCAATTTTTAAATAGATAAAACTTGACTAGAAATCAATACTGATTTGTTTAGACCTATAAATTAGCTTCAACTGGTAAAATCGGATGGAGCTAATTGATAGGTTTAAAGCTTTGTTAGCAGCGTTACTTTATGGGCAAGAAGATTTACGGTTAGAGCAAGTTTCTGACCCCACACCGGCGGCTGGCGAAGTTGTGATTCAAGTGGGGGCAGCAACAACTTGTGGTACAGATTTGAAGGTTTGGCGGCGTGGTGGTCATGCCAAGATGTTGAAACCGCCGACGCTATTTGGTCACGAAGCTGCTGGACGAATTGTTGCCTTGGGTGCAGGCGTTACAAATTGGCAAGTGGGCGATCGCATCGTTGCTAATAATTCTGCCCCCTGCATGAAGTGCTTTTTTTGTCAACGCCAAGAGTATTCTTTATGCCCGAATCTGACCTGGAATAACGGGACTTTTGCGGAATACTTGAAAATTCCTGCACCGATAGTAGAGCATAATTTATTGCAGATTCCCGATGAGTTGCCGTGGGAATTAGCAGCGATGACGGAACCGTTAGCTTGTGTTTTACATGGTGTAGCCCGTTCTAATATCAAGCCCAAAGATCAAGTAGTCGTCTTAGGAGATGGGGCGATTGGGCTAATGTTTGTGGCGGCGTTGAGTGAGAAAGCTGAGGTGTTGCTATGGGGAGGTAATCACCATCGGCTAGAAATTGGTCAGAAATTGGGTGCAACCCAGACTTTTAATTATCATCAAATCCCGGATATTCCCAATTTGGTGAAAGAACTTACCCAAGGACGGGGCGCAGATGTAGTGATTGAAGCCACAGGTGTACCAAGTGTTTGGGAAACTGCGATCGCCTGCGCCCGTCCTGGTGCAACAGTTAACTTATTCGGTGGATGTCCACGAGATACCAGCATTACCGTCAATACAGAACAGCTACACTACAGCGAACTGACAATCAAAGGCGTGTTTCACAATACACCAGAGTATGTGCGGGAGGCGTTGGCACTGATCGCTAGTCGCAAAATACCCTTTGAGTTACTTATTAGTGAACAGCGGCCATTAAAAGATTTAGAACAGGTGTTTTGTGAGATGAAGGCGCGACAAGTAATTAAGGCAGCAATGATTCCTTAGATCATATTAGTTAAAGTGTGAGCAAGAATTTAATAACCAATACCCAATGTCCCATGACGGCAGTTGCTCCACTTGGGGAAACCCCAGACGCTCGATGACTCGCTACCGCTTCGCTATCGCGCAGCGTCTCGCAGAGAAGACCGCACTGCCTCCCCAATGCCCCATGCCCTACTTAAAGACGATTAATTTCTTTTGTAACTAACTTCCAGCCTTCAGCTTGGTCAATTAACTTCATCGAATCTAATTGGAGATTGTTCAAAGCCGATGCATGAAGTAGAAAGTAGGGTTGCCCGTTGTAATGCCAATAATATTCCAGTTCGCCAACAGAAGCGGGAATAATGGTGCGATCGCTATAATAATCCAACGAGGGACGATGGTAGGCAAAAGATGTGTAAATCTTCCTCGTAGCCGGATTTGCCCGCACAATCATGGCGGCGACTGGTTTAACTGGATAGGCTTCAGATAATTCCCAAACCCAGTAGTTAGATTTCATTAACAGCAGCAGCGAAAGGTAACTTCCCCAAAACAAAATCTTCAGAAATTGCCCGTCGCCTCGTTCTGCCAAAATAGCTGCTAAGGTCATAGTTAAAGCGACTGCGGCAAAAATCAGTTGTAAATCTGTTTGTGATGTTGTACCCCAACTGAAATAAATGCTACCAGCAGAAGCAACTACAGCAAGTATCGCCAAACCAGCAACCCAAGCGCGGGGATAGGATGAAAGTAAAGGCGAATTTTCTGTCTCTGATAACTGGATACCAAAAGCTAAAGCTAAACTGGGGTAAATGGGGAATAAATACCAGGGGACTTTGGTAATCATGAAAGAAATTACCAATAGATAAACACCACTCCATGCCATTACTAGTTTTGCCCAGCTAAGGTTGCGATTTTCCCAGGTTAAGCGGACAGTTTGCGGTAAAAATAATAGCCAGGGCCATGTGTATTTGAGAAGTTCAATCACATAATACCAAGGTGGTTCAGGATTACCCTCTACAAATGAGCCAATTCGACCGAGTGATGGGTTTACAAGCCCAACTTGGGCGAAAGTGTAACCATAATGAATTAGTTGCGCGCTATACCAACCAGCTACAGGCACAATGCCAATGAAGATTGCTATCCACAGATAGTAGCAGGTGAGCAGCCGTGGCGTATCCCAAAACAAAAATACGATCGCGATCGCACCTAGCAATACACCTAGCAGTCCTTGAGTTAGGCAAATTAACCCAAAACTGACACCAACACCAAGGCAATAACGTAAATCTCGGCGCGATCGCAACACGCACAACATCATCACCATCAAAAAACTTACCATCGCCCCATCCAACATTGCCAGCCGCCCATGACGCACCACAGGTAGCATTGTTAGATAAATTAAGGCGCTATAAATAGCAGCCCAACGTTGGCGAAATATCTCTCGAGCAATGCAATACAGTAAAGGTACAGATGTCGCTGTTAAAATTGCTCCAGGTAGACGAGTTGTCAACTCATTTTCGCCTCCAAGAGAATAAGCCCAAGCAATGAGCAAATGCATCAAAGGCGGCTTGTTATGATATGGTTCGCCTCCTAGCGTTGGGAAAAGCCAACGCATTGAACCTGCTGGAGCGTGCCAAATTTCACGAGCAACCTGTGCCACAGTCCCTTCATCCCAATCTCGCAGGGGCAATCCTCCCAGATTGATGCTAAACAGTAATACTGCTGCCAACAGCAATACTATTAGCCATACCCAATCAATCCATCTGCCAACCGTGCGATGCTGTTTTTCTAGATGACTCCAAATAAAGCTTCCTTCTTGCATATTCTATGTTAATCATTTTACTTGCTGGTTTGATTACATAGAGATCAAAGCGAATCTCCAATGTTGCCACCCAGTAGCAACGTATATTCTTAACAATTGCTAGTTTCCAAGATTAACTCAACTTTATCTAATTAGCGCTATTTTTTGAAAAATTTATCTTAACTATTGAAATAACATATAAATCGGGAAATGATAAAAATAATACAGTCAAAAAATTATTTGTCACCTGTTGTTTAGTCCGTAAATTAACTTGTATTTATTTTTTTGAACATGATGCTTAGTTTAATTTTTATCTACCTAATTTTTATCTAGATAAATTCAGAAATATATGGAACATTTGTTGCAGTGGTTTAAGGACGTGCTGAATACTTAAAAAAATTAGTTTTAATTTATTTGGATAATAATATGACTTACGCAAACAATAGCCAAAACCCTGATAATTCGGTAAGGGCAAGCTACTGCGACACGCTGCGCGAACGTACAAAAGAGGCTTCCCGCAGAATATTACCCCTAGTGCATATACTTTTGGGTGAATCCTTAAGTAATTACCAACATTTTTTAAATCTTCCGGTTCGTTAGCATCTTACCTTGGAATTTATTCTAAGGCTAATAGCCTTTTTTAAAGCCTCTGGCTAGAAATGCTCATCATTGCCTCTGCCGAAAGTTAACAGACAGAGCCTCATTTTACGCATTCCCATTCGAAGGCTGGGAACGAGATAACGAGATACACTAATGAGCCATAGAATTGAATAGTAGAAACGTTTTCTTAATCACAGTTAGGTAAATTTTAGAATTAATTAATGGTTAGATAGTGAATAATTTAGCTATTGCCAAGGATATGTTTTTTGTTTTTGATATTGTTATTAAAAAATGAAAATAACTTGTAATTGTAGCTCTTTATTCTGAATAGTAATCTTAATCTGTCTGATAAATTCTCGAAAGTAAAATCGTCGCTCTGTTTCCGACAAATCTAACCAAAATTGGGGTATTGAAACAGCTTGAGCAACAGAACGCAAATTGACTGGGGGAAGAGTCGCCAACTTTGCTTCAAGTGCAGAAATTTCTGTGCGGAGTTTGTAAGCCCTTAATTTTGCTGTTTCAACATCTAAAATTCCAGTTTCGATTAAAGCAGGTAACTGAGCAAGTATTTCTTGCTGACGAGCGATCGCTTGCCCTAAATTATTCTTGACTGCATCCAATTGGGGAAAATTCACCCCCGCGACAGCTAAGGGTAAGTCACGGCAAACGGTTTCAATTGTATGTTCCAACACTTCTTGGTAGGGAATAGCCTTACACTTGGGGCTTTGAGGACAGCTAGTAGAACGCAAATAAAGATACTCCTTATCTTGGTTGCGTTGGGTGACACGAGTAACTGTCAAATGTGACTGACACTCAGCACAGACAACCAACCCAGCTAAAGAACGTTTAGCACTAGCAGTTCGGGATGGTAAACGGCTATTACGGCGTAAAAGTCGGTCAACTTGGGCTGCTTCTTCTTTAGAAATTATCGGAATATGTGTATTAGAGATAATTTCACCATTTTGGTAAGCTGTATTGCCGCGATAAACTGGATTAGTCAACCAGCGTCGCCCAGTTGTGACAGAGATTTTTTTGCCGTATTTTTTCGCCAAGTAACGAACCGAACCCCGCAGGGAACCGTAGAGTAAAAAGTGTTCAAAAAAATCTTTGACTACTGGTGAAGTACTGCGATCAACAGTATATTTTCCCTTACCTCTGCGATAGCCGTAGGGAACTTTGCCGGGTGGCGGCGCAACCTCAAGACGATTACGGGCGTGTCCTTGACGGATGCGACGACTACGTTGTTGACGTTGGATTGCATTTAGCAAATTCAGCAAATCAGCACCCAGAGGGTAATTTTCGGAAGTATAGGGCTGTTCTGTGGCGATAATCGCTACTCCCATCGCTTCGAGTTTATGTAAGCGATCGCTAATTTCCTCTACAGTATCCCCTAATTCTTCCAGTCGCCGAATCAAGAGATAATCTGCTGATTCAGTTTCGCAATCGGTAAATAATTGTTGTAATTGCGATCGCGTAGCGTGTCCAGAAGACTCTGGCCTACCCAAATCTTCATAAACCCGATCCACCTCCCATCCCCAATCAGCTTGATCGGGAGAAGATTCTAATAGCGGATTGGTGTAAGAGTAAGCAATTATTTTCATTGGTCATTGGTCATTGGTCATTGGTCATTGGTCATTGGTCATTGGTCATTGGTCATTGGTCATTGGTCATTGGTCAATGGTCAAGAATCAATAAATAGTTCTTCTTCCCCTGCCTTCTCTGACCCCTGCTCTGCCCTCTG
>NZ_JAAGOG010000489.1:0-578 GCF_010747425.1 Nostoc sp. UIC 10630 | reverse complement strand
AAGTTCCCATTCGTCCAGATGAAGCGGTCTTAGGCGCTCAAATTCAAGTACCAACACCAGAGGGTAGCGTCACATTGAGCGTTCCGAAAGGCGTGCGTTCCGGTCAATCGCTGCGGCTGCGAGGAAAAGGCTGGACGCAACCAAAAGGCGGGCGAACTGACTTAATTGTGAAACTTCAAATCGTCTCTCCGAAAGAGTTAAGCGAAATTGAGCAGGATTGCTATGAAAAGATTCAGGCGAATAGCAGCTTTAACCCACGTACTGCATTAGAAGGATTAAGGTTATGAGCGAGTTTAGCCTCTCCAGTACAGTTGTTTCCCATGAAGGCGATCGCCTTTATACATTTGAGTATGCAGCCTCTGTTACCCAAACTTCAACGATTGTAATTGAGCAATTTGTGCAACTCGGATTGATCGAACCGAAAGGCTCAATGCTGCACTCACGAGAAATTGCGCGAATTGCTCAGATCCAACGCTTGCGTCAGGATTTGGGACTAAATCTCGTAGGCGCAGCAATGGTCATGGATATGGCGGCTGAAATTGCCCAGTTACGGGCACAGCTAAAAGCGTTGCAGTCTT
>NZ_JAAGOG010000205.1:0-12867 GCF_010747425.1 Nostoc sp. UIC 10630 | reverse complement strand
GCCCCCTGCCCCCTTGACATTCCCCAGACTGAACAAATATCGCTACACTGGCATATCCTTAATAATGGATTGTCAAAAACTTAACTGTTCTCAAGATTCTTCCGGCTGTGAAAAACATCTTGAGGACATTTTGTTTTTGACTCGTTTATGCGAGTTAATTAAAAAGGATATTTGCGAAAGATGGGTTGTGTTACAAAAAAAGTAGGAGTAGAGTTCTAGTGTGGAACTTGAAAACTGGTATTTTACTACTCACACTGAGTTGCATAATTGCAACTGGTATAGCAGTATACCTGATTGGTGGCATTGAACCAGCACAAATTCAGGCTTTGCTGAAAGCTTCTGGTATCTGGGCACCGATTATTTATGTTGCTTTGTATGTTGTAGCAACTATGTTAGTTCTGCCCTCAACAGTGTTGAATTTGACTGGAGGTGCAATTTTTGGCCCTTGGCTGGGTACTTTCTGGACTAGTGTTGGAGCAATAATTGCGGCAATAATTGCTTTCGTTTTTACTAGAACCATTGGACGGCAAACAGTTGCAAAACGACTAGCAGGACGCTGGCAAGCTATGGATGCTGAGGTACGGCGTGGAGGGCTTTTTTATATGTTTGCCATCCGACTAGTACCAATCATGCCTTATGGCTTAGTAAACTTTGTTGCTGGACTGACTTCGATTAGCTTTAAAGATTATGTTGTAGGCACAACACTTGGTACTGTTCCTAGTGTCTTACCTTTTGTACTACTAGGTAGTTCTGGTTTAAAAGCAGTCAAAACAGGTGATTTTTTGCCGCTAGTACTCGCTTTGGGCTTAACTGGAATACTGGTAGCAGGGTCTACTTGGTATCGCCATCGTCGGACTTTTCCTAAAAAAGCTGTAGAAAGCCTGAGAGAATCTGACTCTTCAGATGACATCAACCCGGAGAATAAATAAACTCTAACAATCTGACTTGAATCTTGCTAAGTATACTGAGAACCAAACCATTTATCATGAAAAGCAGTCTGTCAGCTTGGCTGTTGCAAAATTAAACGGAATTCCTAGATGCTACCAAAGTATTCATTGATTGTTCCAATTTATAACGAAGAAGAAATTATACCCGAACTATACCGCAGACTAAGTGCAGTAATGAATCGGCTAGATGGTCTTGTCGAATTAATTTTAATCAATGATGGTAGCCGCGATCGCTCCTTACAATTAATACGAGAACTCCATCAAAAAGATCCACGCATTTGCTACTTGAGCTTTGCTCGTAACTTTGGTCATCAAATTGCAGTTACTGCCGGTCTTAATTTTGTTCGGGGTCAAGTTATTATCATCCTTGATGCTGACTTACAAGATCCGCCAGAACTCATCCCAGACATGATTGAAAAATGGCGACAGGGCTATCAAGTCGTCTACGCTCAACGCACTCAACGCCTTAAGGAAGGATGGTTTAAGCGTTTTACTGCCTACTTTTTTTATCGCCTCCTCAAGAAGCTTGCAGATGTAGATATTCCTACTGATACTGGTGATTTTTGTTTAATGGATCGGCAAATTGTAGATATTCTCAATTCTATGCCAGAACGTACCCGCTACATTCGTGGTTTGCGTTCTTGGGTTGGCTTTCAGCAAACAGCAATTCGGTTCGAGCGCGATCCCCGCTTTGCTGGGGAAGTTAAATACACTTTCAGCAAATCTTTGGCCCTTGCTATTAATGGTCTAGTATCCTTTTCAATAGTGCCACTGCGGTTGTCAACCTACTTAGGCTTATTAGCGGCGGCGGCGGCCATCTTCATGGCTTTATTAATCTTGTATTGGCGGCTTTTTCTCCCCCATTCGCCTTTAACCGGGTTCACGATTATTTTGATGGCAATTTTCTTTCTCGGATCTGTGCAGTTAGTCAGTGTTGGCATCTTAGGCGAATATATAGGGCGCATCTATGAAGAAGTTAAAGCTAGACCCCTTTATACTTTGGCAGAGATAGGTGGCTTCTATTCTAAATCTCCTAATTCAACACATCATAATACAGACAAACTAGTTGAGGCTCCCCACCTTAAAAGAGATGAGGATTCTTAAGACATTTCTACCGCTCGTGGCCTTGCTATCCTCCGTTGTAGAGAATTCATTATTAATTCTATTAGCGGATAACTAGGGTTTAGCTCGTCCTGACACCTGAATTCTGTTTTGATAAATTTACATTTGAATTTGTTAAAATGCTTGCTTTTTATCTCAAACTGTGGAAAGCTTTGTTATATAAATAAACTACGGTTCACCGATCAAGTTAAAGGATTTTCTGTTCTGGCTAAATGAGCCATAAATAGAGGCTACTGAGAAGTCCTCAAGTAAATGGGCAAACAGATTTCTGAATATTTTGCAGCATCGATGGGGTGAAGACTTGATGCTTAAGACTTTATCGATAGAGGGAAATGCTAGATGCTGAAGACGTTAACAACCGATTTTGAACTCGACTTAGAAGCAGATGTGCTTGTGATTGGGGGTGGCCCAGCTGGAACTTGGGCGGCTTGGAGTGCTGCATCAAATGGAGCAAAAGTTGTCCTGGTAGACAAAGGATATTGTGGTACGACTGGATGCGCTGCGGCATCTGGAAATGGTGTGTGGTATGTGCCGCCTGACCCAGAAGCACGAGAAACTGCAAAAGCGAGTCGAGAATCGTTGGGTGGGTTTTTGTCCGATCGCAATTGGATGGATCGAGTACTGGATCAGACCTATGCAAACGTCAATCAGTTAGCAGAGTGGGGTTATCCCTTCCCTACCGACGATGAAGGCAAACCCTACCGGCGATCGCTGCAAGGGCCTGAGTATATGCGGCTGATGCGGCGGCAAATTCAACGTGCTGGAGTCAAGATTTTAGATAATAGCCCCGCCTTAGAATTACTGGTTGATGACGATGGTGCTGTTGCTGGTGCAACAGGTGTGAATCGTCAGACTGGTGAGAAATGGGTGGTGCGATCGCAGTCCACAATTATCGCCACAGGTGGCTGTGCGTTTCTCAGTAAAGCGTTAGGATGCAACGTCCTGACAGGGGATGGTTATCTAATGGCGGCAGAAGCAGGTGCCGAGATGTCGGGTATGGAATTTTCCAATGCTTACGGCATCTCTCCCGCCTTTTCTTCAGTCACCAAAACCCTGTTTTATAATTGGGCAACCTTCACCTACGAAGACGGTACTGTGATTCCGGGGGCAAGTTCTCATAGACGTTCAGTAATTGCCCAGACATTACTGCAACAGCCAGTTTACGCCATCATAGACAAAGCGGCAGAATCAATGCGGCCATCTATGCGTTTAGCACAGCCCAACTTCTTTTTACCCTTTGATCGTGCAGGTATCGATCCATTTACTCAACGTTTCCCCGTGACTCTGCGCCTAGAAGGAACTGTGCGCGGTACGGGGGGAATTCGGATTGTCGATGAGAGTTGTGCCAGTTCTGTACGGGGACTCTATGCGGCTGGAGATGCCGCTACACGGGAACTGATTTGTGGCGGATTTACTGGCGGTGGTAGTCACAATGCGGCTTGGGCGATATCTTCTGGCTATTGGTCGGGGAAATCGGCTGCTGAATATAGCCGCAGTTTGGGAGAATACAAAACTCAACGACAAGTTAAAGGTGTTGGAGAGGTAGGATTACAAAGTGGGAGCGTAGCTTGCCGCCGAAGGCATCGCTCCTTAGCAACTGATGAAATTATTCAAGCAGTCCAAGCTGAAGTATTCCCTTACGAAAAGAACTATTTCCGTACAGAACAAGGCTTAACCGAGTCTTTGGGTAAGCTAAATCATCTTTGGCAAGAACTTCGCAGTAGCCAGGTAACATCAGATAAAGAACTAATCCGGGCGCGAGAAGCTGCGGCAATGGTAGCTACAGCGCGGTGGATGTACAGCAGTGCTATTGAACGTAAAGAAACTCGTGGGATGCACAAACATCAAGACTATCCAGAACTTGATGCTAACCAGCAACATCACCTGATTAGTGGCGGATTAGATCAAGTTTGGGTGAAGAGTCAGCCGCTAAGTACAGAAAAGCCTTTATCTAAAATAGGAGCAGCAGTGTGATTGAGTTGGTCAGCGAATCGCGGTGCATAAAATGTAATATCTGCGTGAATATTTGTCCAACCAACGTGTTTGACCGTATACCTGATGCGCCGCCAACCATTGCTCGACAGAGTGACTGCCAAACCTGTTATATGTGCGAATTGTATTGTCCAGTTGATGCCCTTTATGTTGCACCAGAAAGCGATGTGACAACTTCAGTCAACGAGGCAGAATTGGCAGAAGTTGGGCTGCTGGGTAGTTATCGGGAAAACATCGGTTGGGGACATAAACGCACTTCAACTGCAAAAGCAGATCAAACATTCCAAATTTTGAAGCAGATGAAATAGTGCGGCGGAGAAAAAAGTCATGCTGGCATTAAAAAAGGCAGGAAGCAAGAAGCAGGAAGCAGAACATAGTCCTATAAAAATTAGATATTTTGAGTCTAGTGACTGTTTTCAAACTCGAAGATCCCCCCTAACCCCCCTTAAAAAGGGGGGAAAAGAAATTCTTAAAGCCCCCCTTTTTAAGGGGGGTTGGGGGGATCTTCAAAGACGAGGTTGCTTAACGAGAGGTTTGGAAACACGCCCTAGATACCTTATGTCTAGTACGAGATTATCAACCTCAGTGGCTTGTGTCCTACTGCTAGTAACTACAGGATGTAGCCAAGGCGAAACTAAATCTGCTCAATCCATTGAGGCTGTTAATGTTAACAACGCTGTTGCTGCATCTAATAATATTTCTACCCTACGAATAGGTTATGTCGGTAGTTCAGAACCTACAGGGGCACTTGGTTGGGCAAAGAAAAAGGGAATATTAGCGCGGGAGTTGCAAAAAGCAGGATTTAAAAACATTACTTTTGCAAGGTTTCCTAACGGGCCGGATTTAAATGAGGCGCTTGTCGCCGGACAATTAGATGTTGGTTCTTTAGGTGATACACCAGCGATAGTTTTGAAAGCAAGGGGTCAGGAAACCCGACTGTTGCGGATCAGCCAATTTAATACAACTGCCTGGTTAGTAGCGAAAAAGAACGGTGCGCGATCGCTTGCTGAACTTAAGGGTGAAAAAATAGCCACCCAAAAAGGCTCTTATATGCACCGATACCTGCTGGGTCTATTAGCTGAAGCTAAAATTGCCAAAGATGTAAAAGTTGTTCACTTAATGACTACTGAGGCAAAAGCGGCTTTAGAACGTGGTGATGTAGCAGCTTATGCAACCTCAAGTGATATGGGCCCTTTCCTGAAATCGCAAGGGTTTCCAGTGATTGATTCTTCTGCGAATCATAAAGGTCTTTCAGGGACATCATTAGTTGTAGCAACTGAAAGTTTTTTGGCAAAACAGCCTGATTTCCCACAGAAATTTAATGCAATTCTCACAGAAGCAGCGAAGGATTTAAAAGCCAATTCTGAAGAATATTATCAGTACCATGCCCAAGCTACTAAATATCCCATCGATATTATAAAAGTATCGTTCCCACTCAAACAGGTATCAGAAGAACCATTACCAGCCGACGGAGTGAAACTTTTAGAGGGAACAAAGAAATTTTTAGTCTCGCAGGGTTTAGCAAAGTCGGACTTTAAATTAACAGACTGGGTTGCTGAAGAAAAATAGGAAATGGGGAGTGGGGAGTAGGGGAGATGTAGCTTTAGCTTCCCGCAGGGTGGAAGATGAGGAGGCAAAAATCAGTAACTTTTCTGAGCAAGAAAAACAAATTTCTGTAATTAAGTCTTTCAAAGGTGCAACTTCCAGGCTCAAAAGTGCAACTTCCAAGCTCAAAGGTGCAACTTCCAGGCTCAAAAGTGCAACTTCCAAGCTCAAAGGTGCAACTCCCAGGTTCAAAGGTGCAACTCCCAGGCTCAAAGGTGCAACTTCCAAGCTCAAAGCCTCAACTTCCAAGCTCAAAGCCTCAACTTCCAAGCTCAAAGCCTCAACTTCCAAGCTCAAAGGCTCAACTTCCAGACTTATAAACTTAGGACTCACGCAATAACTCTCTAAAACTCTCATTCCTTCGTGTCCTTTGCGCCTTCGCGGTTCGTTTTTCCATTACTTTGCGTAAGTCCTGTAATCTTTCTGCCTCCTTCTTGACCAATCTATTTGAAAATCCAGGTAAAATGCTATGACTATTGCACTAGACCGTCCACATAAAACCAAATCTGCTCAAATCCGCGAAAAACTTGGTTATCCGATCATTGACACTGATGTACATACCCAAGAATTTCCCCCAGCATTCTTAGACTATTTAGAGCAAGTTGCTGGAACTGCGATCGCACAGCGTTTTCAAGAACACTTACCCGGTGCATCTCGCTCTAAATGGTTCAAGCAGTCTTGGGATGAACGCCGCACTTACCGCACCGCCCGTCCTCCTTTCTGGACTCGTCCCACTAACGACGCTTTAAATTTAGCTACCATTAGCTTACCCAAGTTACTGCACGAACGCTTGCAAGAAGCAGGTACAGACTTTGCCGTTGTGTACCCCAACTTGGCAACGATGGCTCCACACATCGGGAATGAAGAAATGCGGCGGGCTGTTTGTCGTGCAACTAACACGTACCATGCTGATATTTTCCGTCCTTATAGCGATCGCTTAACACCCATTGCCGCTATTCCCATGCATACGCCCGAAGAGGCGATCGAAGAATTGGAATATGCCGTGAAAGTGCTGGGACTCAAAGCTATTCAAATCCCCGGACATATCCGCCGCCCGATTCCTGCCTTCGAGAAGTATGGTGAAGAAGTAGCCAACGAAGCCATCTGGATTGATACCTTTGGCTTGGATAGTAAGTATGATTACGATCCCTTCTGGGCGAAGTGCGTAGAACTGAAAGTTGTACCCACCACCCACTCTTCCGGTATGGGCTGGATCAATCGGCGTTCCATTAGCAATTACCAATACAACCATATTGGTCACTTTGCATCGGCTGCGGAAGCACTATGTAAATCTCTGTTCTTTGGTGGTGTAACTCACCGCTTCCCCACACTCAAGTTTGCCTTTTTAGAAGGAGGTGCAGCTTGGGGTGCTAGTTTGTACACCGATTTAATTTGGCATTGGGATACTCGCAATAAAGATCATTTGGTGGAAAATAACAATCCCGCCAATATTAATTATGAAGAACTGCGAGAATTCTATACCCGCTATGGTGGTGAACTAGTACATGGTCGTTTGGATCAACTAGGTAGTGGTTTAGGTTTCCACGCTGACTTAGTATCTCCCCTAGAACCAGGTGATTTGGATGAATTCGCCGTTGCAGGAGTTACCAAGCCAGAAGATATCCGCGATCGCTTCTTGAATCATTTCTACTTCGGCACAGAATCAGATGATACCCGTGTAGCTCAAGCTTTTAACCGGAAAGCTAACCCTTATGGCGATCGCGTTAAAGCTTTCTTGGGTTCCGATTCTGGTCATTGGGACGTACCTGATATTACTGCGATCGCTGCTAATACTTATTCAATGGTAGAACGCAAGATTATCAGCGAAGAAGATTTGCAATACTTCCTGTCAATTCATCCCTTGGAGTTGTACACCAGCCTGAATCGTGACTTTTTCAAAGGTACGGCTGTGGAGAAAACCGCAGATGAATTTTTGGCTAAAGCTGGCCGTTAATTCCATCTTGTCGTTATGTTCCTCAATCTTGATGATCCCCCCAACCCCCCTTAAAAAGGGGGGCAGAAAGTGGCTCAATTCCCCCTTTTTAAGGGGGGCTAGGGGGGATCTAAAGATACACAAATCTTTTGAATAATTTAGGGTAAATTATCATGACGATCGCTCTAGACCGCCCACAAAAAACTAGGTCTGCTCAAATTCGGGAAAAACTTGGTTATCCAATCATTGACACCGATGTACATACCCAAGAATTTGAACCAGCAGTCTTAGATTATTTAGAGCAAGTTGGTGGAACTGAAATTGTCGAACGTTTCAAAGAAAATTTACCGGGAGCTTCCCGTTTTAAGTGGTATAAGCAAAGTTGGGAAGAACGTTTTGCTTATCGCTCCAATCGCCCTAATTGGTGGGGTCGTCCAACAAAAAATACTTTGAATTTGGCTACTATTAGCTTGCCCAAGTTGCTGCACGAACGCTTGCAAGAAGCAGGTACAGACTTTGCCGTTGTGTACCCCAACTTGGCAACGATGGCCCCGAATATCGGCAACGAAGAAATGCGGCGGGCTGTTTGTCGAGCAGTTAACACCTACCATGCTGATATTTTCCGTCCTTATAGCGATCGCTTAACACCCATCGCCGCCATTCCCCTGCATACTCCCGAAGAAGGGATTGAAGAATTGGAATATGCGGTAAATGTTCTGGGACTCAAAGCAATTCAAATCCCCGGTTACGTCCGTCGGCCAATTCCTGCCTTTGAAAAATATGGCAAAGAAGTCGCTAACGAAGTGGTTTGGATTGATAACTTTGGCTTAGATAGCCAATATGATTACGATCCATTCTGGGCTAAGTGCGTAGAACTGAAAGTTGTACCCACAACTCACGCTTCTAGCCAAGGTTGGACAACACAGCGTTCTGTCACCAACGCTCAGTACAATCACATTAATCACTTTGCCTTTGCAGCCGAAGCATTATGCAAATCGCTGTTCTTTGGTGGAGTTACCCGCCGCTTCCCACAATTAAAGTTTGCCTTCTTAGAAGGTGGTTCAGCTTGGGGTGCTAGTCTATACGCTGATATTATTTGGCACTGGGAAACCCGCAACAAACAACATTTGTTGTCAAATAACAACCCTGCCCTGATTGACAAGGAAGCATTAGTAGAGTTGTATACTCGCTACGGTGGCGAACTTGTAGATGGACGCTTAGATAAAATTGGTGACGGTTTAGGATTCCACCATCAACTATTAGCGCCAGAAGATCCTGGCCAACTCGACGAATTTGAACTAGCGGGAATTGAGAAGCCAGAAGATGTGCGCGATCGCTTCTTGAATCATTTCTACTTCGGTACAGAATCAGACGATACCCGTGTAAGCCAAGCTTTTAATCGTGCAGCTAATCCTTTTGGCGATAGAGTTAAAGCCTTCTTAGGTTCAGATTCCGGTCACTGGGATGTGCCAGATATCACCGCCGTTACTGCCAACGCTTACTCAATGGCAGAACGCGAAATCATTACCGAAGAAGACCTGCGCTATTTCCTCTCCATCCATCCCTTAGAGTTGTACACCAGCCTCAATCAAGACTTCTTCAAGGGTACAGGTGTTGAGAAAGCCGCAAACGAATATTTAGCGGCTAAGAAATAACTGTCATTAGTCATTAGTCATTGGTCATTTGCAAAGGACTAATGACAAAGGACAATTACAACGTTCCATGTTCCATTTCCTCTGTTCACTTGTAGCGTGGGCCTTGCCCACTCTACATTTCTCTGAAATAACGAACCGCAGAGACGCAGAGGACACGGAGAAATAAGAGTTGAAAAAATATCCTAAAACTGATGCAAAAATCCTCTCTATTTCTCCTCTCTCTGCTTTCTCTGCGCCTCTGTGGTTCGTTTATTTGGATAAATTTATTTCTTATCCCTTACCTAAATCCAAAATTGATATGACTCAACTAAAAACACTTCCCACCTACGACCCAAGTTTATTTGAGGGAGCCGCTGAGGGCTACGCTCAATATAGAACCAAATACCCACCGATTGTATTTGATAAACTAGCCGAAATATTTAATCTCAATGGTCAAGGACGACTCCTGGATTTAGGTACTGGCCCAGGATTAATTTCAATTCCCCTACGAACCAAATTTGAGGAAGTTGTGGCGATCGATCCCGATCCAGAAATGATTGCAGAAGCTAAACGCCAAGCAGCAGCAGTCGGAGCAAATAATATTACTTGGTTAGAACAAGGAGCAGAGTTAATCGACTCTAGTTTAGGGAAATTTAAGTTAACTACTATTGGTAGAGCCTTCCATTGGATGGAACGCGAACTAGTGCTTGAACGCATTTATGAATTGCTAACTGATGATGGTGGATTAGCACTGCTTCAGACTGGTGATAACCCTTGGGAAAGCAATCTACCTTGGAAACAAGCTGCTATTGGAGTAGTCAAAAAATGGTTAGGTGAAGAACGGCGGACTGGACAACGAGGACAAGGGACTCGTAAGCCAGTCGATCCTCCCCATGAAGTCGTAATTGGCAATTCAGCTTTTGCTCGTCAAGAAAACTATGAAGTGCCATTTGAAAAATCTTGGACTATCGATAGCTATCTCGGCTATTTATACACTACAGCCTTCTCTTTGAAAATTTTCTATGGCGATAAAGCTCCAGCATTTGAAAAGGATCTCAGAGAAGCGCTACTAGCAGTTGAGCCATCTGGACATTTCACAGAAGAACTCAAAGCTACAATCCTAGTCGCTTGGAAGCACTAGCAAAATTGAACGCTGACAAAACAGAGTTTCACTCAAAAATTTCAATCTTCCACTAGCACGACACTGGAGTGAGCCTTTCTCACTCCATTTCCTAAATTTTTGCCTCCTAACTATTAAATTTTCAGTTCCTCGAGTCGTTGCGGAGTGGGTATTACCCACTCTCTTCCCTAATTTCATAAGTAAAGTTTTTGAAGTTATAAAAACATTTACTGATTGGAGCTTTCAAAAAAACATTTTCGTTCTTGATATTGCAATTAATCATCATTTTCTAACCACCTAGAGGGAATCAATAAAGCAACTCATGCCAGCTTTAAAAGGAAAGTTTGAATTCAGAAAAAGCCCGAGAACAACACGTCGTTCTTTGTTATTTGCTCTGGGCTACTGCTTAATGCTATCGACGACCTTATCAAGTTGTAGTGAAGCCAAAAATAACGCTCAACAGTCAGCAGCTTCTCCTGAGTCGGTGGCCATATCTAGCACTACAGAGAAGCAAGTAGTGCGGATTGTACGTTCAAAACAACTTTCCGCTTTAGCAGTTTTAGAAAAGCAAGGTTCCTTAGAAAAGCGATTAGAGCCTCTGGGTTTTAAAGTACAGTGGGCTGAGTTTGCGGCTGGACCACAACAGCTAGAAGCTTTGAATGCAAATGGATTGGATATTGCATCTACAGCCGAATCGCCCCCTGTATTTTCACAAGCAGCAGGAGCGCCCCTTGTTTATCTAGCTACTACACGTCCTAGTGGTAAAGCTATTTCACTTTTAGTTCCTGTAAACTCTTCAATTAAAAGTGTTGCTGATTTGAAGGGTAAAAAAGTCGCTTTTCAGAAAGCCTCTATCGGCCACTATTTACTAGTTAAAGCATTAGAAGATGTGGGGTTGAAACTGAGCGATGTCCAATCAGTTTTCTTAGCACCGGCAGATGCAAATGCGGCATTCAGCCAAAATAAGGTGGATGCTTGGTATATTTGGGAGCCATTCGGTACCAGAAATGTACAAAATAAAATAGCTCGTGTTTTAGCAGATGGTGATAAGTTGCGGGATACTGGCAATTTTTACTCAACTTCGCGCCAATTTTATCAGGCTCATCCTGATGTAATCAAAGTGTTTTTAGAGGAGTTAGAAAAGTCAGAAATCTGGACTAAGGCTCATCCCAAAGAAGTAGCACAACTGCTTGCTCCTGTAACTCAGCTAGATCCACCGACTCTAGAAATAATGCACAATAAATATGATTATGGGTTGCTACCAATTACTGAGAAAACTATTACCAAGCAACAAGAAGTAGCAGATAAGTGGTACAGCCTCGGACTTATCCCGAAAAAGGTGAATGTTAGAGATGGCTTTTTAACCCCTGAAGAGTACGCCAAAATTACTCCTTCAGATGTATTAGCTAATAAGTAGTTATACCCAAAAAGAAATTAAAGCACAGGAGAATATTATGCCTACCTCGACTTTGACCAAGGTTAAAATAAGTCCTATCGATGCTCCTTTGGGAGCGATAGTTACCGATCTTGATGCCAGTCAAGCGATCGCACCTGAAGTTATATTACAACTTAAGCAAGCACTGCGCGATCGCCATATCTTGATCTTCAAAGACCAAAAACTCTCTGATAACCAGCTTTTGAACTTCGCTCTATACTTTGGCGCACTCTTTGTACCATCTGATGAAACTCCAGTCTTGGCTTCTAAACCAGGAGAAACCCCAGTGGTGATTCCGATTTCTAATGTCGATGGCGGCTATACCGGTACTGGAGAACTAACTTTCCATTCTGACCATAAATGGACTCCCACACCATCTAGTGGTTCGCTGCTTTATGCTTTGGAAATACCAACTCATGGTGGAAATACTTATTGGTTAAATACAAATTTGGCCTATGAGGCGTTAGATGAAACCACCAAAGAACGGATTGCAGATTTGCAGTTGATTACCTACAACCCATTTTTGCGAGATCGGAATGCACCCCGCTCTTTATATCGTTTAGACAAAACTATTCCTTTAATCAGTCCGATCTTTCCCCATCCTTTAGTTAGGACACATCCAGAGAGTGGTAAAAAGCATCTTTACTTAGATGCAGCTACAGAAGTGGAAGTTGTCGGGTTAGAGCCAGAAGAAGGATCTAAACTGATTGAACAGTTGCGCCAGCATCTAAATCAATCCAAATTCTACTACCAACATAAATGGTCTGTAGGTGATATTGTCTACTGGGATAATCAAGCTACCTTGCATTACCGTCAAGCATTTGATCCAAATGAGCGACGGGTTTTGAAGCGAGTTAGTCTTGCAGGTAGCCGTCCTTTTTAGGTTTTATTATCTAGACAGATATAACGCCTTGAAAAACTGAAATCTACTTTTAAAAATGGGGTGGTAGTCATCCACCCTCGTTTCTAAACGAAACAATAAAAAACACTTAGTTTATCATAATAAATCTATATATTAATCTGACTTTACTCTGAAATTTATTAGTTTCAAAAATAATTTTAAATAACCCTTTTTGAGT
>NZ_JAAGOG010000204.1:0-13152 GCF_010747425.1 Nostoc sp. UIC 10630 | reverse complement strand
TTAATAAATCCTCAACATTTAAAAAACTGGTTTACTAATTGCTGTTACTGTACCTCATAACATCGGAAACTGCTGTATATCATACAGAAATCATGAAATCAATCAATAAAGCTTACCAAGAAGGAGATTTGGCAAGACTTTTAGAAATTGAGCGAATTCAGCAGGTGGGAGAAGTTATTGATCTTAATAACGAGGATGATTTAACTCGCAAATGTCGAACTATAGAACAGCAAAATCAAATTCTCCTCACTCAATATGAAAACTTAAAAATGGAACTACGGTTAGCAAAAAATACTCCAGAAGGAACTATGGTAAGTGATTCTCGTAAAGCTGCTAAAAAAGGCATTGACTCTATGTCTTTGATGTTAAAAACAATAGAATCTCAAATGAATGCTATTTCTCAAATCCGAGATTTTGTCAAAGACTTTAGAGAGCAGAAGATTACTATCAAAGAATTTCTCGGTGGACCATCAACTCCACACTACTTAGACGAAGAAATTATGGAAGATATTCTTGAACAGATGTTATCAGAATTAATGAGATAGTACAGTTTAACTTAACTGACTCCGAAACTTATGAACACTAATAGTTAATAAAACAACGGCAAAACCAAGCAATGCTAGAATATTCAACCACAGCACATCTAAACCAACCCCTTTAAGTAAAATACCTCTAACAATAGTAATGTAATGACGAAGTGGATTAAAAAGAGAGAGGAATTGAAATAAAGGAGGCATAGATTCAATAGGAGATATTGCCCCCGAAGTTTGGATCATTGGTAAATTTATAAAAAAAGATGTAAGTAATACTTGTTGTTGAGAACCGCAAATAGTTGCTAACATAATGCCTAAACTATTATTGACCCTAATCCCATGACTATTAAGGCTTCTGTAATTGCAATTAGCAGGTAAGCTAGCCCTTTGCCAAGTAACAGTTCGGTTGCACTAATGCTAGAAGCATAGACTTGTAAAATTGTACCTTTTTCTTTTTCACGTACCATTGCGATCGCTGTTAGCAATGAGGGAAAAATCCACAATACGACACCATAAGTTCCCGGTACAATGTACAACGACTCCAATCTACCAGGGTTAAACCACAAGCAGATTCGCGGTGTAATAATATTTTTATCTGGTATTAATCCTTGGTCTTGCATGAAGAAATTAGTTACTCTTTGAATGCTACCTCTAATTACACGAGTATTATTAACATCTGTGGCATCAATCAATACTTGCACCTTTGCATTTCTACCAACTTAAATATCTAGGCTAAATTGGGGAGGAATAACCACTGCCGCTTTAGCAATACCTCTGTCAATTGCATCCCGTACCGGATTACCACCTGACCATTGCTTAGGTACAAATTGATTGGTAGCATATAAACGCTCAATATAGCTGCTACTTAGGTTTATGCGGTCAAAATCCTGCACAATCAGGGGAATATCTTTACTTTCTAAACGAATCGCAAACCCAAAAATCAATAGAGTTAAAAATGGCAATAAAAATGCTAAACCTAAAGTTAAGCGATCGCGCCGAAATTGCGCTATTCCTTTCACACATTGGGAAAAATTCTTTTCATTATTTATTCTCAGTTTTCATTTTCCTAATCTCCGACCGCACGTTCAACGATACCAATAAAAGCATCTTCCAAAGAGAAAGGAATCGGACGCAGAGATTCAATAGTCAGGTGTGCAGATTTTAAAAGCTGAGTTATTTCGGGAATTTCTGCTTCCGGGTCATCAAGAACAATGTGTAAACTATCGGCAAAAATCGAGACACGCCACGAATCAAGATGTTGTTTAAGTATCTTGGAAGCGGCTTGATTTTGGTTAACGATAATCTCTATAAGTTGTCCTGGTTGAGAAGCTTTGATAGAACTGGGTGAACCTTCGGCGGCGATTTTCCCGGCTACCATAAAACTCATGCAGTTACACTGTTCAGCTTCTTCTAAGTAGTGCGTTGTCACCAAAATTGCTGTACCATTGCGGGCAAAGTCATTAATCAGCTTCCAAAACTGACGACGGGCTAAAGGATCTACCCCAGATGTCGGTTCATCTAGAAATAAAATATCTGGTTCGTGCATTACAGAAGCGCCAAAAGCTACTCGCTATATAGTCACTTTCAAGATAAAGAAGGATTATTTAAGGCGTTGATCGAAAGAGTAACAATTGTTAGTTTTCAGGGGATTTTTTGTACAGAAGATTTGCATGGTGAGGCAGCGATATTATTGCGTGAAATTGCTGAAATTTATCTAACAAAAGTTGCCGACAATCCTGAATACTTAGCACTATTCCGCTTGATTATCACCGAGTCGCAACGCTTTCCAGAATTGGCAAAATTATATACTCAAACCGTGATTCAACGTGGACGGCTATTACTGAGCCAGTATTTAGCTTCTCACCCAGAATTAGGCATTACTTACCCAGAAGCAACAGCGCAAATCTTTTTTGGCTCACTGGTATCCTATGTGATGGTGCAGGAAATGCTATATGGCAAAGAAATGATGCCATTGTCACGCGATCGCATTTTAGATAGTTTAATGAGTTTGGTACTCGCCCATACAAGCAAAGATCACTAAAAGAATTGAAATTGAACTTAGTTTTGAAGTGGCGCAGTCAGTTCAATAAAGAAAAGTGGGAGCGCAGGGATAACCGTTTGGTTACAAGAAAGTAAAGCTTAGTGTTAAAGTAAATCCCCTTTGACAGCTATTATTCGGTTTACCGAACCGAGAAATGAGAGTAAACCGTAATATCTTTTTTACCGCCTAATCTGGTGCGGGAATCATCCATTGTTTGGTGAGAATAACCGAATTTACAAACTTGTTATTTCTCAATATGATGGAAATCAAAGCAAGGATTTAAATCCAAAGATTGGTTGAGCCAAAAACTACTACTGATACAAGGGATAAATTAATATGTTATTTCGTTACAACTCTGCACAAGATTTCAACACTTTAGAAAGTTACATCAACGGTCTATTGGGAGATACTAAAGTCCCATCTGCACAGTTTGAAAAAGGCTCTGTCAAAGTTCCGGCTGCTGAACTGCAAGAAACTGATGATGCAATTTATCTGAAGCTAGAACTGCCAGGGCTGGAAGCTAAAGACCTAGATATTCAAGTTACAGAAGATACTGTTCACATTAGCGGTGAACGCAAGTCTGAAACCAAAACCCAAAACAATGGCACTACCAAGAGCGAATTCTACTATGGTAAATTCCAACGTGTAATTCCTCTATCTGCTCGGGTTCAAAATACTAATGTCACCGCAGATTATAAAAACGGTATTTTGAATTTGACACTGCCCAAGTCCGAGCGAGAAAAGAACAAAGTTGTCAAGGTTAATCTAGAGCAAGCTGCTGTTTAATTGATGTTGAGGAAACTACTCTATCTCCAATAATTGATTGAGATAGCTAAAAGCCCAGTTAAAATATGACTGGGCTTTTTTATGGAGAAAAAGTCTGGATTTGATTTTTGTTCTCGCACTGTGGCGTAGCCATATTTACTTGCGTGGTAAGGCAATAGGAAAGAAGGCTTTTTGAATTGTACGGAGTTTTTTCACGCAATCAAATATGAGTCCTATATGTTGATGAAATACTTAGTTGACTATCTGTTATATCTGTCGTTTCTGTTATATCTGCCGTCTCTGTTATATCTGTCGTTTCTGTCATATCTGTCGTTTCTGCCATATCTGCCGTTTCTACGACCGCCAACTGAAAACTCAGCTCGACAACCATTTTTTACCCAAATACGATTTCTTCCATAGCCCCAATTTCCTCTACAACTGGCGTTAGACAATTGCCTGATAAGCCTCACTCTGCCTCTTGTATTTATCGCACAAGTATTCCTTCGATTATTCTGGCTTGAACAAGTTATTATTTCCTGAGCTGAAGCTGGAGCAGCAACACTCAAAACTGTACCTGTAGTAAGACTGGCAACCAGAAAGGTGATAGAAATTATGGGAAGGCGCATAATCATATAAAACCTTAGATTTCTTTCAGATTTCAGAGAGAAAAACTATATTTTATTGTAGCGAATTCCATTAAGAGCCAAGGAATCAAATCAGATTAAATGTAAAGAATATTTACACAATTAATCTCATTAAATACAACAGGTTCAAGACCAGCATAACTTAGGACAAACGCAGTTGCAGCACTGCCAGTTCCACCACAGATAATAATTGCTTTTTTCATAAGTTACCTGTTTATCAATAGACTTTCCCTGATACTTTTTTGTTTCGTTTTTTGGGAAAAATCCTCAGTTAACAGTAAACCTATAGCCATGACAAATTCAGATGCACTACCAGCAAGTGTACCTACTACATCTAAGGGCAAAGCATTACCAAAAAAGGAAAGCAATGTTCCTAAAAATAACCAAGGCCATTTCAGCCGGAACCAAATACCAATGCCAATTAGTAGGACAAAGATATTAACTACAATAGTGATAATTGGCGGGCCACTCAAGTTGGCAACATGATAGCGTAGAATTCCCGCAAACTCTATTGGAACTAGTTCCAGCCCTATATAATGGGTGGCAATATCTATCGCTGCAAGTCCCAATGCAACGATCGCAGATAAAACCCGCATTACTCCATTGGCCCAACCAGCTCCGGCGCGGTGAGCGAGTTCAACACCAATCACAATGAATAGCGGTACAACTAAATAATGTAATAGAAAGCGCAGCATACTGAGAGTTTTCAAAAGCTCTCCTGCACCAATAAAACTTCCTATTGAAAGAATGAGATTGTCATAGCTAATGCTCAATAGCACTATAGGCAACACTATCATTGCGAAGCTGGTTGATTGCTGCCACAGACGAATTGCCCTGCCTATTAACACCCATTCGATCAATGCAAGACTTAGATGTGTTAGGGGATAAATTATTGACATAAGTAATGTATTCACATAGCTTCATATATTCAAAGCACAAATATTGAGTTCTGAAGCTGATAAAGATAATTTGTACCTGGAATAAAAGCTAGAGCCACTTATTCACAAGATTTGTGGCTGTAATTACACTTGAAACTGGTTATTTTGTTGAACCTGTAATTTTTAATGCTAGTTAGAAAAAAGATTGCCTCCATCGCTGTGCTTCAAAGCTACGATATCAACTAAAAAATGTATTTAATAGTACCCTTGAGGGTACTATTAAGTTGAGTTGTTATTTTATGGCAGCTTCGATTTTTTCTCTTTTTTCTACGAGAAGCTTCCTTACAAAACGCTATATGTGCGCTTGAATGCAGTTGTTAGTGCGATCGCCTTTGTCTGAAGCAGTAGGCTCAGTTGGAATACTGCCTTCTCCCTTTTTTACGGGGCTTTGGGTTTGACAAACTTTAGGGTCATGCGATCGCTCTCTCCAATAGTAACGAAGCGTTCCCTATCATTTTGACCTTGGCTCAAGGTGGGAGGTAGTGTCCAGACTCCGCCCGGATAGTCTTTAGTATCTTTTGGGTTGGCGTTAATTTCTGATTTGCCCACCAATTTGAAGCCTGCTTTTTCCACAGCAGTAATTATTGATTCTGTTAGCGGATAGCTAAGGTTTAGCCCATTCTGACTCGTGACCGAAGAGGAGCGATGGTGCGAAGCTTCCATCGGAAGCAATCGCACAAACCAATAACTCATAAAGGTTAGCTTTTTTCTGGTGGATCTACTTATAATGATTCCAGCATTCACCAATCACCCCCCATCACTTATGGCAATACTTCAATTGATTGAACCTGAAGTTAAAGATTTGGGTGGGTTTGTTGCCCGCCGCAGTTTGCCATATCTTCATCGTCAAATGGTTGGGCCGTTTATCTTCTTTGATCATGTTGGCCCGTCTGTTTTGCCACCCAACAAAGGTATCGATGTCCGACCACATCCTCATATCAATCTTGCCACCGTAACTTACCTATTTGATGGTGCTTTAATGCACCGCGATAGTTTAGGCACTGTGCAGGAAATTCAACAGGGTGCTGTAAACTGGATGACGGCGGGAAAAGGGATTGTACATTCGGAGCGATCGCCAGATATCGATCGTCAAAAAGAAACTACCATTCATGGCATTCAAACCTGGGTCGCCTTGCCTGTAGAATACGAAGAAATCGATCCAAGCTTCACTCACTATCCTGCCCAAACCCTTCCTACCTGGGAAGAGAATGGCGCTATCATCAAACTCATTGCAGGAGTTGCACTTGGGTACACCTCACCAGTCAAAGTTTTCTCACCCATTCTCTATTTAGATGTAATACTGTCTGCCAATGCTCACTTTACTGTCCCCACTGGTTATTCAGAGAGGGCAGTATACAGTGTCACAGAAGGTTTAAGCATTAATGAGCAACCGCTAGAGCCATATCGCCTTGCCATCCTAGAACCAGCAGATGAAATCAGGGTTTCTGCTGCTGCTCCAGCTCGGTGTATTGTTATTGGTGGTGAACCATTGGGTACACGCTACAAATGGTGGAATTTTGTTTCTAGTCGGCCAGAGCGGATAGAGCAAGCAAAAGCCGATTGGCAAGATTGCCGCTTTGCTAACGTTTCAGAAGAAACAGAGTTTATTCCACTGCCAGAAGTGGTGACAGAGGCTAATCCTTTTTAGTATCAGTATGTTGTTGCGGATGCGCGATCGCAAACCTAATTAAAAAAGTTGAATATATTAATTTGATGATAATTAGCTTCTCTTGGACTAAACAGTGGTATCCAATAACTCCCGTCAGCTATTTGGAACCCTCTTATCCGACCCCCATCACTTTGCTTGGAAAAAAACTGGTGATCTGGAGAGACAAACATCAAAATTGGGTAGCAATGGATGATAGTTGCCCCCATAAATTGGCGCAGTTATCTTTAGGAAGTATCAATGAAAATGGAAACCTAATGTGTCGTCATCATGGTTGGTGTTTTGATGGGGCAGGAAAATGTACAAATATTCCGATGTTGAGTGACGAAAAGGCTTTAAAAGCTGCTTGTAATAGTGAGCGATCGCAAGTAACAACATACCCTACTCAAGTGCTACAAGGATTACTGTGGATCTGGGCAGATGATAGCCCTACTGCCTTTGAAGATAGTACTTCTAAGCAACCTGCCCTGATGCCAGAATCTCAACTTGATAGCTCGTTGACCGATTGGTTTATGTCAGAAGTTCCTGTTGGTTACACTGTCTCTGTTGAAAGTAGTTTTGATCCTTCTCACGCTCAATTTTTGCATAAAGGAATTGCTGGATTTTCCCCAGAAAGAGCTATACCTATACAACATTTTGAAGTATTTGGAGAAATGTCTGCTGAAGATGGTTTTACTTTAAAGCATTCTGGTTACAATATTTTTAACAAAGATATGGATGCTACTAGGAAGTTCACTCCACCCTGTTCTAATACAACAAGCTATAAATATTCTAACGGTAAATCTGCTTTATTTCAGTTGTATTTTGTGCCCACCAAATCAGGTTATTGTAAACAAATTGGTAAGTTTATTGCTGATATCCCTCCACAAAAAGGTAATTTCTGGTTTAAGCTTCTGCCCAAATATTTGCAAACTGGGTTAAAACATTCATCTAGCTATAAGTTGAATAACCAAGATTTATCAATGATGCACTCTCAAGCTGTTAACGAATCTGTGGTAAATAGAACTTGGCAAAAATCATATTTTATGCCTTCATTAGCTGACGTTGGCATCGTTACTTTTCGGAAATGGTTAGATGAATTTGCCGATGGTAAACCTGCATTGCAGGGATTAGCAGAAGCACCTTTTCAAGAATTAAGTGATGAGCAATTATACGATATATGGCACAGACATACAAAGCATTGCCCTAGTTGTCGACAATCTCTAGTTTTGATAGATAAAGTCAAAAGTTTTTGTCAAAATTTGACCCTAGGATTGATGATTTTAGCATTGTTACTAATCGTAATTAATCTACCTATAAACATAGTCATCACACCAGTTTTACTTGGCATACTAAGTTTAATTTGTGGCTATAAATTAGATTCAATTCGAGAACGCTTTCTCAGCAGTATTCCCAAAAAAGGTTTACCCGTGGTTGAATTATATGAAAATTAACATCAGAAGTTTGTAAGCTAACGCGCCTACATATTGCAATATTTTCCGTGTAGGCCGTCATTAGTCATTTGTGTGTTACTAAGGACAAATGACTAATGACTAATGACAAAGGACAACCTCACCAGTTGATGTGCAATCTTATTTGCGTAACAGCTTAGTGGGGACTTTAGTCCTCATCATCAAGTTTCACGCCTTAGCCCATAACTTTTACCCAACAAAGTGCCCTACTTCCTTTAATTGGATGAAGTCGAACTAAGCTGTCGAAGAAACTCAATATTCAAATCTAATTTTTCTCCTAACCAGAGAGAATAAATCGCGTGGTCTGAGACAGCATCGCCTGTCTCAGGATGGACAAGAATATCTAATCCCTCACGATTAAGCATTAACCAAGGGACGACTTTATCAAACTGATTCGGTAAGAAAGCAACTTGATACATCCCTTTTGGGTGGGGCCCAATAGGCTTGTCAAACCAGCGTCCGAGTTGCACTTCAAATCTAGCGCCCAATCCTTCACGTACACGCGCAGCTACATCCCGACTTGCAGCATCGAAGTAAACATGAGCATGAAAACCAGCGATCTCAATGGTATCTTCTTTCATAGATCCACTTTTTGCTCTCAACTCTAATTTTGGGTAGAGGACTTTTTCTTTTTCACTGAAAAAGCGATGTCTACGATGGGCTACGCCTACGCTCAATTTTAGCCTAATACCGTGCAGTTAAGGATAATTTGTAGCGATTTGACTCTATAGAGGCCATTAATTGAGGTAATTGGGTAGTTGAGGATAAACCAAATTCAGAATTTGGCTGGCTATGATTTATGCAATATTAGTAGTCTGTCAAGTTTAAATTGATGGTAAGCAAGTTCGTAGTAAGGACTTTAGTCCTTCTTTTCTAAACACTAAAGTCCTTACTACAAACCCTCAAAAATAGTTTGACAAAGTAGTAATTAGTTAACGCTTAAAGTACTTGTAGTTTCTTTGACAACTTCATCTTTTTTAACAGCAACGGACAGATGCACAACATGAACCGAACAAGAAGCATGGTGAAGAACGTAGTTACTCACACTACCGAGAAATAGTTCCATCAGCCCAGAATGACCCCGCCGCCCCATAACAATTAGGTCAGCGCCAGAACTATGGGCTAAGTCACAAATAATTCTGCCAGGATTACCAACATTTTGTGTAAATTCTGTATTTATACCTGCTGTATTAGCTTGGGCACAGAAAGATTGCAACATCTGGATTCCCAAATTTTTAAAGGTATCCCACTGTTTTTGGTATAACTCAAAGCTTTGACTAGTCAATCCTGGATAGTAGTCAAAATTAGACATCATAGGTAGGTAAGGGCTACCCTCTTCTTCTGGAGATAGGACATGGACTAACATTAAGCTAGCTTGTGTTAACTTTGCTAAACTCAATGCTTCTTCAAAAACCTGTTGCCCTATTTCTGAACGATCTAATGCAACTAAAATCTTTTTAAACATCATAATAGACCTTCCTAGTTCATTGGTAATTGGTCTTTACTGTTTCAGATTTCTAAATGCTGGATTGTCAAAAATGACTCATCCCTCAACTATGTTTAGCGATTTTTGAATTTAAATATTCTTAAAGGTTTTCGCCCCATATTTATATATAGCAAAAGAATTTGAGGAACTTGTGAGGAAAGCAAGCATTTATCTTTGATTAACAGTGAGCATCCCGTTTTGTAAGATACATCCTTCTTTGGGATGCTTTAATATTTTGTTTATTTGACTAGATATGAGTTTTTAAATTAACCAAGTATACTTAAAATTAAGTATAAATTAAAGATTAACTTACTATATTATGGCTAACGTTTTTATAAGCTATCGACAAATTGATACTGAGCCAGCTGAAAAACTAGCTTCAGAAGTAGTTAGTGCTGGGCATCAAGTGTGGTTTGCTGAATGGAAAATCGATGTTGGTGATTCTATAGTTGAGCGCGTCAATGAAGGGCTGGAAGGACTAAGTTATTTAGTATTGTGTTATTCTTCATCTGATCTATCTCCGTGGGTAAATCGTGAATGGATGTCGGTTTTAGCACAGCAACTGAGTGGACACGGGGTTAAAATTTTACCAGTTTTGCTGACCGGAGGCAAACCACCTGCCATATTAGCTGATATCAAGTATGCTGACTTAATTAAAGACTGGTCTAAAGGTGTATCTGATTTGCTAAGGGCTGTCAAATGAAAAAAATACTTCAGCAGGTTCTTATAGCCCATGCAAAGGGAGAAGAGGAGTTTGCCGAAAAATTAGGGGAACCGATTCGAGAAGCTGGCTATGAAGTAGCTCATCGGGGAACGGTAATGGTAGGAGAATCTTTCGTTGAAGAAGCTTCTAAGGCTTTGAGTAGTGGTAGTCCGGTGGTACTTTGTGGAACTATCAAAGCATTGGGAACAAAATGGGCACGTCAGATTGTTAACGCTGCAAGAAATAACTATCGAGTACGAATCTTTTGCGTACAAATGGATGAAGAAGCTGACGTAGAGACAGTGGCATTTGATGAATGCATTGCTCAATATTGGCAAGATCCTACAAAAGCACAACATGATTTAATTACTGCTCTGAAGAAATATTATCCTTTGCAAGTACCTTCCGATTATGTAAAGGGGGGAAATGACGCAGAACAGCGTTATCGGGAACTGGTTTTGGAGTCCTGCGACATTATAGACTTAGCTAACTTACCAGAGTTTGATCGCCATATTGCCACCCAGAAACTGTTACTGCGTCAGCTTTACGTAGCACTCCGCGTCCAAGTAGAAATTGTCTCCAATGCTGAAGTTGAGGAAGTGGAATTAGCGGCAATTGAAAAGCGCCGCATTGCTATGCAGCGTAGGAGAGCAGGCTGGAGTAGTGAAGAAAAAGACGAAAGGGAAGATAGAGGTAAGCGGGTTCCTGTTGGAGAACGACTGGCTAAGGCTAAACGATTAGTTGTGCTGGGAGATCCAGGGGCAGGAAAGACTACTATGATTCGTTGGATTACCACAGCCTACTTGCTGCGGCTCGAAAAAGATCCAGACTGGAAAGATTTGCCTGATGTATCTACACTTCCTGATGAGGATTGGCTACCAATTATTATCCGTTGTCGAGATTTGAAAAATGTCAGCCCTATTCGTTCATTAGACGATATTCTGCATTACATCTTGCGTAAGGACGAGATGAGCGAGCCTGAATGCACTGCTCTGCGTGGCATTTTAATACAAAAACTTAAACAAGGTACAGCACTGTTACTTATAGACGGCTTGGATGAGATCACAGATTCTCTTTTACGAGCTGAATTCTGCCAACAGATTGAAAAAATTTGTGACGCATATAAACAAGCCCCCATAATCGTTACCTCCCGCATTGTTGGCTATCGGGAAATGAAATACCGCATAGGGCGGCAGTTTGAGCATGTTACAGTAGCTGAACTGATAAAAAAAGATAAAGATGATTTTGCTCATCGCTGGTGTGATATTACCGAATTACCAGAGCGAAAAAAGAAGGCAGAAACAGAATTGATTCAAGACATTCACAGTGCTGAACGCATTGAACGTCTTACTGGTAATCCAATGCTGCTTACTACAATGGCGTTGGTTAAGCGTAAAGTTGGTAAACTGCCGACTCGCCGACATAAGTTGTATGCACAAGCAGTAGATGTACTACTTAACTGGCGCTCTGAAGTAGACAAACCTATAGATGATGATGAAGCACTACCGCAATTAGAGTATATTGCCTATGCCATGTGTCATAGAGGAGTACAGCAACTTCGGAAAGATGAAGTGATAGAGTTATTTGAAAAGTTCCGAGAAGAATATCCCAATCTTCATGAGGTAAAAAAGCACACACCTAAAGAATTTCTGAGTTTATTGGAACATCGCACAGGCATTTTAGTAGAAGCGGGTGTTATTCCACATAATGGCAGAGACATTCCTGTATTTGAATTTCGTCACCTCACATTTCAAGAATACTTGGCAGGATTGGCACTTGTGCAAGGTCATTTCCCTAACCGCGATCGCTCTCTCAACCTTGCTGATTATGTAGCCCCACTTGCTGCCCAAATTAATGAAGTGCAATCTGATCATCCTGTTGTTTTTCGCAGTCAGCAAGAAGTAGTGGTAACTGAAAACTGGCGAGAGGCACTACGTCTTTGTGTAGCCTCCTGCAATGATGATGATGTGGACGATGTTTTGCAAGCTATCCTCAAACCAATTGAAACAGAAGATGCTCAGATTACGGCTCGTCCCCGTGCAGTACTGGCGGCTCTGTGTTTAGCTGATGAGCCTAATGCCAGTGAACAAATGGCAATGGAAATATTGCAAGAGTTTGTTAGGAATGTTGGTGAGCGTGATGGCAATACACCGTTTTCGGGAACTAGTGTAGATACTGCTGCTATAGAATTGGCTGAATCTCAGTGGGCAGAAATACTATGTTCGATCCTTCTTCAAGAATTTCAACGAAGAGAAGCAAAAGTTCGTGGTGGTTGTGGTGGTCTTTTGGGAATGATTACTACAGCATCAATGTCAAACGAACTGGAAACTTTTCATAAATGTTATTTGGAACAAGCATCTCGTCTTAAGTTAAGCCAAGAGGAGTCAATAAAGGCAGCTCTCATCATTGAGAAAATACTTTGGAAGCGAATTATACTTTTCCCAGTTGATCAAATATTTTTTGATAATATGCCTGAAATAATAGATACTTTGCTAGAAATGCTTACGGGCAGCCCCCCCACTTCCCATGCCGCAGCCGGAGTACTCCGATTGTTCAATGTTAATTTTCATCCTAGAATAAAGCGTTGGCAACCATCAATAAAAGAGAAGGAGCAGTTAATCTCTTTTATCAGTAATCTAACATCTGACACACAAGCGTTGGCTCTAATATGCAGAATTCTAGGTAACGAACGTGAAAAGCAGGCAGTTGAACCCCTGATTGCCAAGCTCAATGATGCCGATAGCAATGTGCGGCAAGCAGTAGCATCGGCATTGGAAGAGATTAAGGATGCACAAGCACTTAAACCTCTAATTGCCAAGCTCAATGATTCCGATAGTGATGTACGGCAAGCAGTAGCATCGGCATTGGGAGAGATTAAAGATGCACGAGCAGTTGAACCGTTGATTGCCAAGCTAAATCATGTCG
>NZ_JAAGOG010000203.1:0-13566 GCF_010747425.1 Nostoc sp. UIC 10630 | reverse complement strand
GCAGGGGAGGCAGGGGGACAAGGAGGAATTATTGAACAAGTCTCTCTCTTGTCTCCCTTGTCTCTTCTTCATGCTCAATGCCCAATGCCCAATTCCCAATACCCAATCCCCAACGTAGATGCATCTTGTGGAAGTTCCTCAAAAATCGATATCCATAGGAGACTAGAGAAAGAAGAACAAAATATATGTGATACGTTTTCAAGCGCTGAAGGCTGTAACTACTTTAAGGAGGATTTATGCGTGCAGTACTGATGGCAGGGGGTTCGGGAACGCGGCTTCGCCCGTTAACTTGCGATCTGCCCAAACCGATGGTGCCAATCCTAAATCGACCAATTGCTGAACATATTATCAATCTTCTGAAGAGACATCAAATTACAGAAGTTATTGCGACATTGCATTATTTACCTGATGTCTTGCGAGACTATTTTCAAGATGGCAGCGATTTTGGTGTTCAGATGACTTATGCCGTCGAAGAAGATCAGCCTTTGGGTACAGCAGGCTGTGTGAAAAACATTGCCGAACTTCTGGATGAAACTTTTTTAGTCATTAGCGGTGATAGCATAACAGATTTTGACCTCACGGCTGCGATCGCATTTCACAAACAAAACAAGTCGAAAGCTACTTTGATTTTAACCAGGGTTCCTAACCCGATTGAGTTTGGGGTGGTGATTACGGATGAGGAAAGACGAATTCGGCGATTTTTAGAAAAACCCTCTAGTAGTGAAATTTTTTCCGATACCGTCAACACTGGCACTTACATTCTCGAACCAGAAGTTTTAGAATATCTGCCAGCAAACATTGAATGCGACTTTTCCAAAGACTTATTCCCCTTACTATTAGCAAAAGATGAGCCAATGTATGGTTACATCGCTCAAGGCTACTGGTGTGATGTTGGTCACTTAGATGCCTATCGGGAAGCTCAGTATGATGCATTAGATCGAAAAGTAAATCTCGATTTTGCCTACAAAGAAGTTTCCCATGAGTTATGGGTAGGTCAAAATACTTACATCGATCAGACGGCTGTAATTGAAACCCCAGCAGTGATTGGTGATAATTGCCGCATCGGTGCAAGAGTGCAGATTGAGGCCGGGACTGTAATTGGCGATAACGTTACTATTGGCGCTGATGCTAATCTCAAACGCCCCATAGTGTGGAATGGGGCATTTATTGGCGATGAAGCACATCTTTCTGCCTGTGTGATTTCCCGTGGCGCTCGTGTAGACCGCCGCGCCCATGTATTAGAAGCTGCTGTTGTGGGTTCGCTTTCCACGGTGGGAGAAGAAGCCCAAATTAGCCCCGGTGTGCGCGTATGGCCAAGTAAGAAGATTGAGTCAGGGGCAGTTTTAAACATTAACTTGATTTGGGGCAACACCGCTCAACGAAATTTATTTGGGCAACGTGGTGTGCAAGGATTAGCGAATATCGACATCACCCCAGAATTCGCCGTGAAATTGGGATCTGCTTACGGTTCTACCTTGAAACCTGGTTCTAAGGTAACGGTTTCCCGTGACCAGCGTAATGTCTCTCGGATGGTGACGCGATCGCTCATTGCTGGTTTAATGTCAGTAGGTATTGATATTCAAAACCTCGATGCTACAGCTATCCCCATTGCCCGCACGGTTATACCCACAATGTCGGTAGCTGGTGGTATCCATGTGCGAGTCCACCCCGATCGCCCTGACTACATTCTGATTGAATTCATGGATGCTAAGGGCATTAATATCTCCAAAGCCTTAGAAAAGAAAATCGAAGGTGCTTACTTCAAGGAAGATATGCGGCGGGCGCTAATTCATGAAATTGGTGATGTATCTTACCCCAGCCAAGTCATGGATCGCTACTGTACTGCTTTTGAGAAACTTTTGCATGTTCACACACTCCGCAATAGTCGGGCAAAAGTGGTGATTGATTATGTTTATGCAGTATCAGGGGCAGTTTTACCCCAAATGTTGGATAAATTTGGTGCTGATGCAGTAGTACTGAACGCCAGTGTCAATAAATCGGCGATGTCAATCACCGATCGCGAAGGACTGCTAACTCAGTTAGGTCATGTAGTGGAAGCATTGAAAGCTAACTTTGGTGTGCAAGTCTCAGCTAATGGAGAACAGCTGATTTTAGTTGATGAATCTGGCTACCCAATTCGTGGGGAAACTTTAACAGCACTGATGGTAGACATGATTCTGACGGCTAACCCCAGAGGAACAGTAGTAGTCCCGGTTCATGCTTCTAGTGCTATTGAACAAGTCGCCCGTCGTCATGATGGCAGGGTAATTCGCACCAAAGCCAACCCTACAGCTTTAATGGAAGCTTGTCAAAAAAATCCGAATGTGGTTTTGGGAGGTAGTGGAGAGACTGGTTTTATTTTCCCGCAACTGCATCCGGGATTTGATTCTATGTTCTGTATTGCAAAGATCATTGAGATGTTGACTATACAGGAGCGATCGCTAGCTGCTGCGCGGTCAGAATTGCCCCGTGTAATTCATAAAACTTATACAGTCCGTTGTCCGTGGACAGCCAAGGGTGCTTTGATGCGTTACTTAGTGGAAACTCACCCAGCCCAAAACTTAGAACTTATTGATGGAGTGAAAATTTGTCAACCTTATGATGATAGTTGGTTGTTAGTTTTACCAGATGCTAGCGAACCACTGGTACATCTGTATGCAAATAGCAACGATCGCGAATGGGTAGATGAGACTGTGAGAAATTACCGTACCCGTGTTCAGAGTTTTGTGGAAAGACAACAAGAATATCAACCAGCAGAAGTGTAATTCGTAATTCGTAATTCGTAATTGAATTTTTTAATTACGAATTACGTTAGTGAATTCGCAAGCATGATTACAATAAATAACGAATTTTGGCGAGATGGGTTCAAAATTATCATTGAGAACATTCTGGTAAATTTCTACCAGCGTAGTTGCAATCAAAATAAATTAGAGCTTCCCTAGTAGAGGTGAATGCTCTAGTTGTAGTGTATGAGTCACAGTTTTGGCTTGCCTCAGATGACCAAACTTTCAAATAGTAATGGCTATTATCATCGCTAGATCGCTAGACCATAATTCATAACGATAATCACCTCCTGAACCCTGACTAGTTAAATAGTCAGCTAGCGCTTTATTTGATGCAGACAACAAGCTCAATACAGTTAAAACAGGAATTACAGCTATTTTTATTATTTGGATTAATTTCATAAATGCACACAAAATTTACTCTCTCTAGCTTCTTTTAGCAATGTAACTTTTGAAACCAGTAATTCCCTTGAATATTGTGTGAGGATACCGTAAGGCATTTATCAAGAAGTTGGTTTGTAGCCTACTCCTCAATACAGTTTAGGTAAGACCAAAACACTTGTAGAGACGGCGATTTATCGCGTCTCGAAACCTCAAAATTTTTGCCAGTAGCCATTTGAACCGTATTGCCCCGCTCCTGATTGAGTTGGAATGAACCGCCGCCCGCTTTTCCGGTTTATTCCCTAAAATACTTTACAAAACTTAACCCATGCTAAATGATAAAAACTATCAATAAATCTGGTAGGATATCTCCAAGCTTATTGAGATAGATATTCATTAAGCTAAAATATATTTCAACAAGCAAGGACAATAAGTATCCTTGCGTAAATTATTGCGTTCCAAATTCATATACGAGGTGGCAATATGTCGAAAAAAATCGGTCTGTTTTATGGTACTCAAACTGGCAACACTGAATCTGATGCTGAAAAAATTCGGGATGAGTTTGGTGGTGATGTTGTAACATTACATCCTATTTACGAGGCGGATACTACCACTTTTGATGAGTATGAATTACTGATTATTGGCTCTCCAACTTGGGATATTGGTCAACTTCAGAGCGATTGGGAAAGCTTTTATTCCGATCTGGATGAAATAGATTTTAGTGGTAAATTAGTTGCCTATTTTGGTGATGGAGATCAATATGGCTATGCCGATAATTTCCAGGATGCAATGGGAATTCTGGAAGAAAAAATTTCCCAGCGCGGCGGTAAAACTGTTGGCTACTGGTCAACAGAGGGTTATGAATTTGAGAATTCTAGAGCTTTGAAAAATGGCAAGTTTGTTGGTTTGGCACTTGATGAAGGTAGTCAATCCGAACTCACAGACGAGCGAATTAAAACTTGGGTTGCTCAGTTGAAAACAGAATTTGGTTTGTAGAAATTAGGGGCTTACAGCTAGCTGTAAGCCCCTACTATTGATAGCTTAGAAATTATAGGTAATTTATGTCTGATTCATTTGATGTTCTGTGGTTAAATGCAAGTCCTATTTTGAAGCGTTTTGATAAACCGTTACTTGATTACTTATCTGGGTATATGAGAATTGCCCAGTGGGAATACCAACAAACCAAAGATGAAGCGAGTTCCATAGATCAAGCTGTGGAGTTGCTGTATGATTTTTTAGAATGGCGCGATCGCCCCGTGCATTTAGCGGGACATGGGATGAGTGGTGCGATCGCTTTAACCTTTGCTCGCCGATTTCCCCAAAAAGTGCGATCGCTAACTCTCCTGGCTGTAGCAGCTCAACCTGCAAACAATTGGCAAGCTCACTATTACTTTCAACGACAACTTTTTAGTATCAGCCGTGAGCTAGTTTTAGCAAGCACCGTTCGCAGTCTTTTTGGAAATCAACCACCTCATACCACTAAGAAGTTAGTAGCTGCCTTAGATAAAGATTTAGAACAATCTCCCTCGCAACACTCTTTGTTTAAGTTGGTTTATTTACCCAAGGGTGGAGTTTCTATGCCAATGATGGTATGTGGTAGCAAGAGTGATCCGGTAGTCAACCCAACTGTATTACATGACTGGTTGAATTGGTTGAAGCCAGAAGATAAACTCTGGGAATGCCCACAAGGGTATCATTTTTTTCACTACTTCTATCCTCAACAGGTTGGCGAAGAGATTTTGAGTTTTTGGAAACGCCACCCTTCGCATTTGATAGAAGCATCTGCACTATCTTTTAGTACTTCTACAAATTAAGTTAAGACTAGAGATATTCTATGTGAGGCTGCGCTTGATTCACCTAGGGGCAATTCATCAATTGCCCTTACAGCCTGTAGTTTTGGATAACTCTTATCAGCGCATCTTGAAACAGAAATGGTATTAGATCCCCTCTACACAAACTTGAAATCCGTTAGCTTACATCCCGATTTTTGGAATTAGCAACTTGGGTTTGGTAGTGCCGCCATTTTTCCTGTTGACGCGATCTTTTCTCCTCGGTGAGGCTATCAAAACAGTAGGCACAGGAGATACCCTGCTCATATTTGGGAGATATTTTATCTTCTTCAGAAATTGGATACCCACAACAGAAGCACAACTCATAACTTCCTTCCTCCAACCCATGACTGACAGCTACCCGCTCGTCAAAGACAAAACATTCACCTTGCCATAAACTTTCTTGTGCCGGAACTTCTTCCAAATACTTGAGAATGCCGCCTTTGAGATGATAAACTTCTGCAAAACCTTGGGCAAGCATGAAAGATGAAGCCTTTTCACAGCGAATGCCACCTGTACAAAACAAGGCAACCTTTTTGTGTTTAGTTGGGTCAAGGTTCTGTACCACATAATCGGGAAATTCTCGGAATGAGCTAGTTTGGGGATTTTCTGCTCCTTGAAAAGTACCGATATTCACCTCATAATCATTGCGAGTGTCAATCACAGTTACTTCTGGATCGCAAATCAAATCATTCCATTCTTGGGGACTGACATAAGTGCCAACTTTCTCAGTTGGGTCAATTTCAGGCAACCCCAAAGTGACAATTTCTGACTTCAACCGCACCTTCATCCGCTCAAAAGGTGGAGTTTCAGTATGGGACTCTTTGTATTCTAGGTCTGCTAAACGGGGGTCACTACGCAGAAACCAGAGAACAGAATCAATCGCCTGACGCGAACCCGCTATTGTACCGTTAATGCCTTCTTGTGCCAACAAAATTGTCCCCTTGACACCTTGCGCTTGGCAGTAAGACAGCAGAGGATCTCGTTTCTCGGCAAAATCTGGCAGCTTGACAAATTTATACAATGCTGCAATAATCTGAATGTTTTCTGAATTCATCCCTATTAGTAAGAAAATAATATAAGTTACAATAGCAACGTCAAACGAATGTTGCCTGCTATTTTAATTTTATGGGGGTTTAGCTCAGTTGGTAGAGCGCCTGCTTTGCAAGCAGGATGTCAGCGGTTCGAGTCCGCTAACCTCCATTGGATATAATTTATCTCAAGTGCGATCGCTAGTAATACCCAAATAAAACACACCTAAATCAAAATCCCTTAATCTAGTACGGAATGGGGTTTGGCAATTATTAGGCTAAAAGTTAAGAGATAGGTAAGTTAGTATCACATCCAATCGTCTTATTTTCAAAGCTGTACTTAGTTAGAAAAATCTCTACATAATTAAGTCAACTATTACCTGACAAAACGTAGGTAATTTTGAGGTTCAAAATTTGCGGTTGAATTTGTTAGCAATGACAGCAGCCTTAACTAAATCTTCCGCAACAATATTTCTGTTTTGGAGTTGTAACCCACATCCCACACTTCAATCGGTAGTATTAACACTTGATTTACTGGTTGCAAAAAGTGGAAAAATGAGACAAGAAAGTGTTGCTACAATAAACTTCTTAGTCGGTATCATCCAGAGGCAGTAAATCAAAGTTTGGCTTATATATATTTTTAGGGGGTTGTTTGAAAAAGCGTCCATTGGGGTTAGTGGCAATTGTTGCCTACAAATCATTTGCTGCCTTGCTACTTATGGTTACTTCTATTGCTTTATTATTGACATTAAAAAATTATCAAACTCTAGAGGCTTTCTCAGAAAATTATGTTTTAGAAGGTAAATCGATAATTATTGATTGGATTTTAAAGAAAGTTATCAATTTAAATCCTAGAACTTTGGCATTTAGCGGCATTGGAGCAGGAGTTTATGCTATTGTTACTACTATTGAAGCTGTTGGTTTGTGGTACGAGAAGCGTTGGGCCCATGTCTTGGTATTGGGACTTGTCGGTATCAGTATCCCGCCAGAAGTTTATGAATTAATTCGGGGAATATCTCTGATAAAAACATTCATCTTTTTGTTAAATCTAGCTGTATTTGGATATTTACTCCGAAATTTTCCTAAACATCCAAAGTAATTTTTTATTCGATACTTAGGATCTAAACCTCGTCTACCTTGAGAACCGTAGTTTTGTAGTTTTGTCGGTTGGGTGCAGGGATAGCGTAACCCAACATAAATAAGTGGTAATGTTGGGTTGCGTTTCACTCCACCCAACCTACATAAATATATCTTTTAAAAAACTCTAGGTTTCAACATAGATGAGGTTTATATATCTTTGAAGAGTTTCTTAGTGCTGAGTCTTGATTAAGAAGTAGTACTTATGAATCTTTTCACTTAGTACGTTGTACAATCGCTAAAAACACAATCTGGAGAGCGACTTGCCTAGATCGATTCAGTCTACTCAACCACCACTGAAATTTATTACTCAACGGTTTAACCCATTGGTACTCCAGATTGTTCGGTGGTTACTGCCGATCGCACTACGGTTTCGTACTCGCCCTTGGCTAACGGCTGGGATTGTCGGTATTGAAGCCCAAAATGTTGAGGTATTAGCTGACCTTTATCAACAATTCCAGGCTGGGAAAATTCGCTTTTTGTTAGCATTCCGTCACCCAGAGGTAGAAGATCCTCTGTGTATGCTGTATTTGCTTTCCCGCATTGTGCCACGAGTTGCCCGTGAGAAAGGTATTGGACTGCAATCCCTTGTTCACAGTTATTTTCTCTATGACCGGGGGATGACGGTTTGGGCTGGAAATTGGCTAGGTTGGTTATTTTCACGGGTGGGAGGTGTACCGGTTCATCGGGGTAGACGATTAGATCGGCAAGCGATCCAAACTGCACGGGAGTTATTTGCTAATGGCGAACTACCGATCGCAGTAGCGCCAGAAGGCGGTACTAATGGTCATAGTGGTATTGTTAGCCCACTGGAACCAGGCGTTGCTCAAATGGGGTTCTGGTGTGTAGAAGATTTACAAAAAGCCAATCGCACTGAAACTGTGATTATTGTGCCGATCGCTATCCAGTATCGCTACGTCGAGCCACCTTGGTCTAAACTGGATTGGCTGTTGAGTAAGTTGGAAGTTGATAGCGGCTTGGCAGTTAAGGAAATTGATCGGGGTACTCAAGAAGAGATTTACTATCAACGCCTCTGTAGATTGGCTGAATATCTCATTACTGAGATGGAAGAGTTTTATCGTCGCTTCTATCATCAAGACATCCCAAAAACCATCTCAACTGATGAATATGCTAGCCCAAATCAGGTATTAATTGCCCGACTTCATCGCTTGCTGGATAAGGCTTTACAAGTTACTGAGCAATATTTTGGAGTTCAGGCACAGGGTAACTTTATTGACCGTTGTCGCCGCTTGGAAGAGGCTGGTTGGAATTACATTTACCGGGAAGATTTGCCAGATATCAATGCTTTACCACCCTTTAAACGCGGTTTAGCAGACTGGATTGCTGAGGAAGCAGACTTGCGAATGCGGCACATGCGGATAGTGGAAAGTTTTGTTGCAGTCACAGCTACTTATATTCAAGAAAAACCGACAGCAGAAAGGTTTGCAGAAACAGCCTTACTTGTATTCGATATGCTTTCTCGAATTCAAGATACAACACTTCCAGGGCGACCTCGTTTAGGTTTGCGAAAGGCACACATCACTGTGGGAGAGCCAATTTCAGTTACTGAACGCTTTCGCAATTCTCAGGGCGATCGCTATGCAGCTAGACAAGGTGTAAGCGATTTGACAAAAGATTTGCAAATTGCTTTAGAGAAAATGATTAGCTAGGCGTAATTGAAGCAGGCAGGAGGCAGGAGGCAGGAGGCAGGAGGCAGGAGGCAGAAGAAGCAAATCAGTAGGGGATTCGACCCCTACTGATAGCGCAGCGTAAAGCCTGCGGCATAGCAACTCTTAGAGACGCTACGCGTAGCTCGCTTCTCCGTAGGAGTACGCTTAGAGCGAGTCTGCGAGCGTCTTTAGAGCCACTGAACTCTCGTAAGAAAGCGGGAAGCTAACGCAACAGTGTTCTCATCTTAAACCCTTGCTCCAGATGTTTGCGGCAGGAAACAGATAGCGCCGGGCAGTTTTCCTCCCTCCTGCCCTCTGCCTCCTGCCCTCTGCCTCCTGCCTATAGTAATGTCAATTCCCAATTGGTAGTGTTATCTCAAACTCAGAACCTTGTCCAAAAGTAGAATTTACTTTCAAAGTACCTTCATGTTTTTCAACTATAATTTGTCGAGCGATCGCTAATCCTAATCCTGTACCTTTACCTACAAGTTTAGTTGTAAATAAATGCTCAAAAATTCGCTTTTTGACATCATCATTCATGCCAATCCCGTTATCAGAGATTTTAATTTTGACGTGAGTATCATTATATATTGATGTGGTAATAGTAATACAGTTAGGATTAACTGCAATTTCTTCAAAGCTATATCCTTGGTTTGATTCTTCTAACGCATCAATAGCATTTGCCAGCAAATTCATAAATACCTGATTAAGTTGTCCAGGAAAGCATTCTACTTCAGGAATATTTCCGTAGTTAGTGATGACTTCAATTGCCGGATGTTTTTCGTTATAGTTGCTTGCGCTGCCTGTCCAATATCTGCCGGAGTTGGTTGTTGAGGAAACTCAATACCCAATAGCTGCAACACTTGCGAACCAATGTTCAGCGTTTTCAATGGAAGACCTTGCGATTTTGCTGCCATCATTCTGGTTACGTAGATGGGAATGCTGTCGAGCAAGGTATTAGCATGTTGCAACACAATTTTTACCCATTGCTCCATCTGCTCAAAATCGGTATTGAGATAAGTAGCTTCAGCCACCTCAACATATAGCGCTAGGGTCAAGTCATAGTGACTTTCCCAAGAATGACGCGACAACAAGCTAATTCCCACAGTGAAATACTCGACTGCTACTGTGTATGCAGTTGCAGATTTTGCCCTCCGTCCAGCAATCAGATTTAATTCTGCCAGCTCTTGCTGCTCTGAAGGTTGAGTGATTAAGGAACTACCCGCATTTAAATGAGTGACAATTTCAAATAGTCGTTCTTCCTGTTCCGAATCTGAGGAATTGCGTAACAATAACATCCCTATTTTGTAATGGGTGGCTTGCTTTTGGTCTGCTGGAATCAAGGAATAGGCAGCTTGTTGCACGCGATCGTGTAAGAATTTGTATACAGTATTTTGAGAACTTTGTTGAGTAAATATTTGTTCTTCCTGCCCAACAGAAAACTTATAAACTTCACTTTGAGGCAAAATCAAACCTTCTTGTAACCCATTCCACAAACAAGCTGCCGTTTCGATTTCTAACTGTTCAGAAACGATCGCCAATGTTACTAAATCAAATTGATTGCCGATACAAGCCGCTAACTTGAGAACCTGTTGAGTTGATTCTGGCAGCCTCCGCAATTGAAACGCCATGAATTCCAAAACATCATCCGTCATGGCTTGTTGATTAATTCTGCCAATATCACATTGCCAACAGCCTTCTTCAAAATTGAAGGTAATCAACCCATCTTGGTGTAATGCTTTGAGAAACTGTGTAGCAAAAAATGGGTTTCCTTGAGTCTTTTGACAGACCAATTGCGAAAGAGGAAATGCTAATTCTTCTTTGCAGCCTAATGTATCAGCTACTAATTGATTCAATTTAACTTGACTCAGATTTTGCAGATTTATCAAGTTAACTGTTGTACCAGCTTTCCCAATTTCGTCTAAAGTTGATATTAATGGATGGGGCGCTGATACCTCATTATCTCTATAAGCACCAATTAGTAATAAATATCCTGAATCTGACTCATTCATTAATAATTGGAGCAATTTTAAGGAAGCCAAATCTGCCCATTGTAAATCATCTATAAAAATAACTAATGGATTAAATTTTTGGCAATGCTGTATTGGTTACGAAACTGTAATAGTTCGTTAAAAGTAGGAGATTCTACTTGTAAAATTTTAATGACAACAGGTTGTTGATCCACCATTCTAATGGCTCTATAGACTTTAGCTTTGGAGCCTTGATAGAGGATTTCTATTAATTTATAGCCGCTAATTCTATAAACTTCAGGAATTGCTGTTGTCATGGTTATGCTCTCAATAATCAAGATTGCTTGTCAAAAATTTGACTTTTATTAGCAGATATATAGTTATTATTCCCAAAATTAGGGTTTGCTTTTCAAGAAGATAGGGATAAGCTGATGCGCTTTTAGTTGTATATAGAACAATACCTTGGGTTAAGGCTTTGATCTTCCCTAAGCTACTTAAAAAGGAGGGAATTAGAGCAATCAAACCACTCTACGCACAGAAACATGGTGCAACTTGATTGATGATTAGCTTAGTTTTCAGAAGAGGATTGAAATTCCTCCTAAACACAGCAACTAAAATTAAGAGATTCAATTTGGGTCTTAAATCTTTACCTCAACTTCACTCAGGCTGGACTAAAAACCCCGCTATCTATTTACAGCAATCGTGAACTGATGGTTTTTGGACAACTGGTTCACCCGATTGGGTGAATGCGATCGCTGCATCCAGAACTACTCTGAAAGTAGAGGAACTTTTTCTGCTGTTAGTGATAACGCCAACAGCCAAAAAAGTCTCATAATGGCTATGATTGCCTTGAATATTATGTCAATTGCTTATATATCAAAGGTTCAAAGAGTGGATGAAATTGTCAAATCACCAGATTTCCAGCCAGAGAAGATCGCTCTATTGGAAACAATTGCTGCCAATTTACCGGGGATGATTTTCCAAATTCTGCAACGGCAGGATGGCTCTGTGTTTATCCCTTATATTAGTTCTGGCTGTGAATATTTGTATGAATTAAAACCAGAAGCTGTACAGGCAGACTTTCAGGTGCTATATAAACTGATTCATCCACAGGATATAAAAGCTTTTACAGAATCTATTACTGTTTGTAGTACCACTTTTAAACCTTGGCATTGGGAAGGTCGCATCATTACGCCTAGTGGCAAACTGAAGTGGATTCAAGGTACTTCGCAACCCGAACAACAAGAAGCAGGCGATTTTCTTTGGAATGGCTTAGTCATGGATATTACAGACCGAAAACAAGCCGAAGAAGAATTGCAAGTGAGCGAGGCTCGGTATAAAGCAATTTTAGATGCTATTCCCGATTTGATGTTTCGCATTAGCCGCGATGCCGAGTATCTCGATTTGAAAAGTGAGGGAGCAAATATCACTCTTTCGAGAGAAGAAATAGTTGGGAAACGCGTACAAGAGTTATTGCCTAGTGATGTTGCAGCAATTAGCCTGGAAGCGATCGCTAAAACTTTAGATTCTGGAACTTTGCAAACTTGCGAATATCAACTAGCAACGCCTTTGGGAGCCAGAGATTATGAGGCGCGGTTGGTAGTGAGTGGTGAAGATGAAGTACTAGCAATTGTCCGAGATATTACAGAACGCAAACAAGCAGAAGTAACCTTACAAAATCTTGCTCAAAAATTTGCTAAAGCTTTTAGTTGCAGTCCTGATTCCATTACCATTAGTACGCTGCAAGAAGGGCGGTTTATCGAAGTTAACGACAGTTTTGTCGAACTCTCAGGTTATGAGCGAGATGAGGTGATTGGTAAAACTTCTTTTGAATTAAATCTTTGGGTAGACGATCGCGATCGCCTAAATTTGTTAAATCAGTTGCAAAGCACAGGAGTTGTTCGCAACTTGGAATTTGAATTTCGGCAAAAGTCTGGCAAGATAATTACAACGGTGCTTTCAGCCGAAATCATTGATTTAGATAATATCCCTTCGATCCTAGCAGTCCATCACGACATTACAGAACGCAAGCAAGTAGAAGCGCAATTTCGCCTAGCAGCACAACGCGATCGCTTGTTGGCAGAAACTTTAGTGCGAATTCGGTCTTCCCTTAACTTAGAGGAAATTCTTCAAACCACCGTAACGGAAGTTAGGCAATTTCTGCAAGCAGATAGAGTTTTCATTGGTTTAAATAATGCCAAGTTAGGAGTCAGAACCCTTGCCGAATCAGTAGATCCCAAGTATCCATCAGTCTTAGGTTGGTCTACTAATGATGAAGCTTATTTACAAGAATTGAGAAACTTACTAAAAGATAATCTTGTGCGTGTTGTTGAAGACATTACACAAATAGCAGTATCTCCCAAAGTTAAAGCACACTATCAAAAATTCCAAACAAAGGCTAGCTTGGCAGTACCACTGATGCTAGGTAATGAATTATTTGGTGCGTTAATTGCCAATCAATGCTCAGGTTCGCGTCATTGGCAGCCAATAGAAGTTGATTTGCTACAACAGATGTCAGAACAAGTAGCGATCGCCATTCAGCAAAGCCAGATATACCAAAAACTTGCAGAACTTAACACTAATTTAGAACAACAAGTCGAAGAACGAACAGCACAGTTGCAGCAGAAAATGCAAGAATTTGAAAAACTGGATCGGATAAAAGATGTTGTTTTGCATACAGTTGCCCACGATTTACGAACTTCGGTGATGGGTAACTTAATGGTGTTAAAAAATTTGTTAAATCAGGGAGTGGGGAGGGGGGGAGC
>NZ_JAAGOG010000202.1:0-13654 GCF_010747425.1 Nostoc sp. UIC 10630 | reverse complement strand
GGTGCTGTTTATTATCTATTCACAGCTTATACTGAGAGAGCTTTTTTACACCTTTTCCGACTTTTCAAACATCCTCTAACATAGATTTTAATCGATGCCTATTCAATAATAATAATGAAGTTACTTATGAAATTGGGTGCTGAAAAAAATTGAGTAAAAATGGAATTGATTGACTTGTCTAAAGTCGCTGTCGATAAAGGTTATGGCGAGGAGCGACTTCGCAAGAACAGTGAACAGCATTGGCTCTCGAAAGTACTGATATACGCAGGCTGTAGTAATCAAAGTAAGAAACTAAGAGAGGCAAGTTTCTTACTTTGATGTTTTTTAGGGTATTTTTGCATCTGCTTTTTGTAGGCGATCGCTCATGCAATCGTGAAACTTAGGTAATAAGGTATACTGCTTTTTATTTTGAATTGGCGAAAATACGATTTTTTGAAAATACATATTGGCAACAATTTATATTTTCGTCAATATAAATTGTTGCCAAAAAAAACTTGTGAAGACTGTATTAACCAGTAGATCATTCTCCAAAGCTAGACAAAACGATGATTGGGGTTAGACCAAACTATAGCTATTCAGGTTTCTCTGCCCTTGTTACTTTCCCCCCTATACACGTAATTTAAGACTAACGCCAAGTAAGATTCGTAATATTTTCATAATAGTTACCCAAGACCCAAGCGGAATTCAATTTTGTCTGCCCATTCCGGGAAGTCGATAAAAGGATTGCGATTGCCCTGCTTTTTATAGATAGCCATATTTCGATGTTTTTCGTGTTCATTGACAGGGTAATCTTGGTGCCATTTCAGTAGAGTCTCAAGGCGTTGGGCTTCGTACTCATTACTACTATTGTCAATTTGCCCAGGATATCGCAGTAAGAAGTAAAGAGTTGCTCGCGCCACCTCTCCCTTCCCATTGCCAGGCTCAAATTTTTTCCCTTCAGACTTGCCACAGTTAGTGCGGATTGTTTCCTCAACTTCAAAATCAGGAAAGTCATAAAACGGAGTGTTGCCCCGGAAACTGTTACACACGGACTCGCAGGCAAATAAGTGGTGTAGGTCTCCCCGCATCGGTTCTCTTTTTTGAAACCAAGATTGTGGCACAACGTGTTCACAGTTGTAAGCCAACTCTGCTTCCAGTAGATCAAGCTGTTCGCTTAGTTGAAAAGTCCTACCGAGGGATTCAGAGCGCACTAACTCCTGTAACCTAGCAGTTCGCTCCTGCTCAATTTGTAAATCTTCCCGGATGATCTGCTCAGGCTCGAATTCCAACTGGGAATAGATGCTGCGAATTTTGAGATCGGGCTGTATATCTACCCAAGGATAGAGATACACTCGTGGCTTGTAAGATAGTAGCTTGGTATGAGTAGTGCGGAGCAGATCCTTTAATTGCTTGAACAACTCCCGTGAGTTGAGTGATGAAACTGTGTCAATTAGATTGCCATAATAATTCTCTTGCTCAGTGCGATCAGCAACTTCATCGTAGTAGGGAATTGTTCCGCGACGGGCTTGTTCTAGAATTTGTAGCTCTTTAGCCAGTTCCGGGTCACTTTCAATATCCCACTGGGCATCGTCTTGGCGGCTACTATCTGTGGGTTTGGATGACAGGTTATCTGGTTGAGGCACAGAAACAGGAACAGAGGGCGTAGCTACTTCTCCCAAACGCACGCTTAATAGAAGCGGAATTGTCCAAGTAACGCTGCCGTCACTAGCAATATTAGGCAATTTGGGACTAATTTTAGGTGTTTCTTCCTTGATTGCTTCTGGGGAAAGTGGGATCTGATTAAACATCTCATCTCTCAGACGGCGCTGTGTTAGAGATAGGTTGTGCTGCAAGACATGCTTTACGATGCGGCTGATGCGAATGCCTTCATTGGCTTCCCAGGCAATTCTATCCTCTCCCAATTCCGAAGTCCACACTTGGCCGTCAATTGCTAGGATTCTGCCCTGCTCATCTTTTTGGGGAACACCTGAGTGGTGTAGCCCGACTACTTCCCACTGATCGTTGAAGACAGGAGACCCAGAAGATCCAGGCGCTGTATCTGTCTTATAGTGAAGGAAATCATCGAAGAGATCGACTAGCCGATTTTCCCGCAGTGCTAGTTGCTTCGGTTGCCCAGACGGGTGTTGAATGATGTTGACATACTCTCCTAGAATAACCTTGCCTTCCTCTTCTATCAAGCGATTCCAGCCAAAAGTCGCTAGAAGAGGCTGTCCACTAGAATTATCTTTGACTGCGACTAAACTGAAATCAAGAAGCTTATCGGTAAGAAAGAAGGTGGCAGGATCGAGTTCATAGGTGTAGGACTGGAGCATTTGCCCTCCCACACCGCTTTGGTAATTGAACTCTATCAGGCTAAAACCTGCTTGCTGGGCATTTGACAGGACATGGTTGTTAGTCAGTAGGAGGCGAGGAGAAACCATGAAGCCCGTGCCATAGCCAACAAGGCGGTTGCTGTTATTACGGATGAGAATGCGACCGATAGAACGGGAGACGCTCAATCCATACTCTAGGTAACTCACGCTCATTAGATCGTTTTGACCGAGAATGCGTTCCTGGACGAGACGATTGAAATTTTCTGGGGATAGAATTTTAACCCCAGCGACTTCAGGTTGGCTTTCCTCAGCCATCGTTCTAACAGCCAGAGGATGGTTGGCGATTCGTTCAAGTCTCTTTCTGACTCGCTCTGGAGTATCTACATTAAGTAAATTCCCAGCTTCCAACTCACTCAGGTGTTCTTCACGCTCTTGGTGACGCTGTTTGTACCGCGCTGTGGTTTCTTGAATTAACTGATAGGTAATAACCATATTGCAAATGGGCTTTCAAGGAGTAAAAGTGGCTGGTCTTTCAGGGATCTGTCTCTGTAGTTGAGTAGACAACTAGGGAGGCCGATACATTATGCCAGATAAGTTTTTTGATACATATCCTGGTATTGATAGAGATTTTTCAAAAAATTAACAACTGTTGTAGTAGATGATACAAAGGTTTCCCTGGTTTTAATTACCTATCTTTTTGAAACTTATAAAATTCAGGTGATAACGGCATCTAAAATCAAAGTGTTTTTCCGCGTGGGTAACTTGAACTGTTTGGGAATCGGGCACTGACAGATGCTACTTAGGAGATTTTAGATTTTTGAATTGGTGAAATATTATATTGTCGCCAAGTTAACATTCTAGAAATAAAGAAATACAAATTTTCGTTATTTAAAGGGTAAACTAGCAGCATTTACTGGAGTACATGGAGTGATTATCACCCTTGCTAGTTTCAAGGGTGGCGTAGCTAAAACGACAAGCGCCATCCACATTGCTTGCTTTCTATCTCAGCTAGGCAGCACCTTGCTAGTTGATGGCGACCCAAACCATAGTGCTACAGGATGGGCAAAGCGAGGAGCATTACCCTTTAAAGTTGTGGATTTACTACAAGCTCCTATGCACAGCCGTAATTTTGACCATGTAGTTATAGACACAGCAGCTAGGCCAAGCCACGAAGATTTAGAAGCACTCGCAGATGGGTGTAATTTATTAATTTTGCCTACTACCCCTGATGCTTTAGCGATGGATGCGCTGTTGCAGACTGTAGGCGCACTTAAATCATTAGGCAGCGATCGCTATCGTGTGTTGCTCACAATCATTCCCCCAGCCCCCCGCTTAACCGGACAGCAGGCACGGGAAGCATTGTCGGCAGAGGGAATACCACTATTTCAACATGGGATTAGACGATTTGCTGTTTATGAAAAAGCGGCATTGGAGGGGCTGCCAGTTTACCAAGTAAAAGACCGCAGCAGCAAAATAGCATGGCGAGAGTATCAAGAGGTGGGTAAGGAGATATTGTCATGAGCAACCCTAAACCTAGCCCTTTTAAAAAGTTATTTGAAACCAAAGAGGAACCAGAACAACCGTTAGAAGCAACCACAGAGAGTGACGTGACACAGACTCCAACACCACTTGTGCCAGCACCAACTCAAGATGAACCCCGTAAACGTGGCAGACCTGCAACTGGAAAGCGGTCTGATGATGCTTGGATTGGGCGCACCTATTATGTGAAACGCTCAACAGATTTAGATGTAGAGGAAGAGTTACTCAAACTAAAAAGACGTGGCATAGAGATTGATAAAAGCGAATTGGTAGATTTTCTCATGGCTGTATGGGTGAAATGGCAGCAAGGTGAAAATATAGATTCACTAATTGGCGAATTTACGCCAAGGCGAAATTCTGAATTAGACTGACTCCTGACTGAATGCCTGGAACGTAGTGTAGGTGCAAGGTGAAAATATAGATTTACTAATTGACGAATTTACGCCAAGGCGAAATTCTGAATTAGACTGACTCCTAACTGAATGCCTGGAACGTAGTGTAGGTGCAAGGTGAAAATATAGATTTACTAATTGGTGAATTTACGCCAAGGTGAAATTCTGAATTAAGCTGACTCCTGACTGAATGCCTGGAACGTAGTGTAGGTGCAAGGTGAAAATATAGATTTACTAATTGGTGAATTTACGCCAAGGTGAAATTCTGAATTAAGCTGACTCCTGACTGAATGCCTGGAACGTAGTGTAGTAACAGTAAAAGAAACTATTGCGATAATGAAAAAGACTGATGCAGCTATACCTGGATCTTCGCTCCAGTAGAGGACATACCTAATATGACTATCAAAGAACTGCTTCTCCAAGAAATTGAGTCCTCCCCAGATACCATTTTGGCTGAAACGCTAGACTTTTTACGCTTTCTGAAAACAAAGGAAACCCAAACACAGACCCCGCCAGAAGTAGCAGAATCCACTACTCACACTGAAGTTAATTCCACAGGTCGCTCACTCTTAGAACACTTGAAAACGATTGGTCAATGGTCAGGCGATGATTTACAAGAGTGTCTTGAGCTAGTTTATGCCACTCGCGGCAAAGCCAAATTTGATTACGACAACCCCTTTGAATAATGTACTTGTTAGATACAAATCACTGTAGTCAAGCAATTCTTGGTAATGCCAATGTGCTTCGTCGCCTTGCGGAGGTGGAAAATTCTGTGATTACAACCTGCGCCATCGTTCAAGGGGAACTGATAGACATGGCAGAACGTTCTCAACGCAAGGAAAGTAACTTAGCCCTCATTGACCGTTTTCTAACGGGTATATACATCCACAACGTTGATGGATTTACTGCTACTATCTACGGGCAACTGAAAGCCGCTTTATTCAATCAATTTGCACCGAAAGAGAAAAGCAAGCGGAGAAAAACGAAAATCACTGATTTAGGTTTTGATGAAAATGACCTCTGGATTGCTGCTGTAGCTCTACAACACGGTCTTACCATTGTGTCAGCCGACAGTGACTTTCAGCGTATTCAGGAAGTAAGGGCGTTATCTACTGAATCTTGGCTGTAAACCCACTTCTTATCCCAGTTGTAAATTTCAGGAAGTGTGAGCGCACAGTGATTGTTAGTTTCTCCATCCGTTGGGAATTATAAAATAGGTTAGAAAATAGAATCTCAAACGCACAATAAATAAAAATAAAACTTCAAATCTAAGCTAGCGAGAATCTTTGTGATGAGTATCTGGGAACAACAATCAAACAAGATAGCTGAACATAAACAGAAATGGGAAGTTCAACAAAATTTTAGTTTTAGTAAAACCTTGCTAGAAGCCGAAAATGAAGAAGAAGTTAAAAGTGCTTATATTAGACAATTCTCATTACCAGTGAAGACTGCTAAATGGCATGATTTAACTGTTAACAATGTTTTATTTGAATTTAAGTATTCAGTCAATTTTAAGAGCTTGGATGTCGCATCTAAGGTAATTGCACAAACTCTCTACTACATTCACAGGCTGTTTGAAGCTGGAGAAGAGCATAATGTAAGCCATTTTATTATTGCTGACAAAGACGAAGCAATAATTTTCAAAACTAGTGATTATGAACATTTTTACAAAAGTAGTATCTATGATTGGAAAGGGTATCGTCCTAGCTCACCAGATCCCAAATTAGTAAATCATGTTAAACAATCCAGGATTATTGAATCCAGTAGAATTTATCTAATTACTAATGAGGATGATTTGCAAATATTTACCAATTTGCTTTATCAGATTATTTCTCCAAATAAAGCTGCCACTAAAAACTCTAATTATTCTAATAAAATTAATAAAAAGGACTTGCCCTTAATTGTTCTTCCAGTAATACTGCTGTTCTTAGGTATAGTGTCAGTTGTAGTTGTTCAACATAAGGCAGAACTAGGAGATAAGCCTGTACCAACTAAATCTACACTAGAGGAAATATCAAAATGACGAATAACTCAAGGAAAATTCCTGTTGATACAGTAGTAAAAGTTGGACAGCAAGGTACACGATACCAGCAAAAGCAAGCCAGTGGATACACACAGGAACACCAAGAAGAAGATTATGAAATTGTTATTGATAGATCAGCAGCAGAAATTATTGACCAGATTAATAAGAGGGTAACAAGCCCTTATTACTCTATTTTTATTGGTGTGCCTACACTATTATGTTTTTTCTTAAGTTTTACCTCACCAATATTTCTCATATTTTTAATACCAGGAATTATTGCTAGTTATTTAGTTTTTAGGCAAGACATTATTCGTAAAACTACCCCATTAATTTATGAATTTGATGATGAATATTCAAAGCAAAAATTTAATTATTTTAGTGAAACGTTACAGAGTTTATCGTCTAGCAAACGTGTGTGGAGATTAAAATCACAAATAGCTATAGAAGATTGGAAACGAAATGCAGGCTCACAATCAATCATAGTGCGACAGACATCCAGAGTTGGTCAGATAATTCCCAATCTGATAAAAACAAATATAAATGTATGGGGTATTGATAGTGGTAGCATTAAACTGTATTTTTTTCCAGATTTAATCTTTGTATTTCAAAATGGTGTCTATAGCACTATTGCATATAATGAGCTAAAAGTAGTTAATGACGATTTACAATATACAGAACATGAGGCTTTACCTCAAGATGCAACTGTGATTGGTCAGACTTGGAAGTTTGTCCGACGTGATGGAGGCCCAGACCGTAGGTTTAACAATAATCAGCAGCTTCCTATTGTAAGTTATGGTTTAGTTCAGCTTACTACACAGCGTTTTGTGCTGTATTTAATTGTCTCCAGCTTGAAAGTAGCCTCATCTTTCACTAACTCTTTATCTCAGCTTCTTGGTTTATCTCAAAGTAATTCTCTTCAATCGAAGACTATTCAGCCTAAGAGCAACATACCACAGCTAGAAACCAGTCTTTCAGAGCAATTTGAGATTCTAGAGAAAGCTGCTATTCAGAAAACATCTCTCACAACAAGTCAAGTGGCAGATTTATTAGGTTTGTCTAAGTCAGTTGTAACTAAGAATCAAGATAGTTTTGAATATGAGGCATTTCGTTTTAATCGTGCAGGTCGTATAGGTCGTGAAATAGCATGGCAAGTGACCAAGCTTAAAAGGTAATTTAAAGCACTCTAAACAATCATTCAACGCATTATTTTGCGTTCTAACCTAGAAATATCAACAGATTACGGTACAGTATCAAATGGCACTTTTAATCAGTGATAATAGTCATTAGCCGGAACAAAATGACATTTGCTTTTCTGGATACGGCTAAACTCCACCCCTGTTTCTAAATAAGTTCTGATATCGAGTCGCTCATCTGCTTTTGTAAACGCTGGCGGTTATCATCATATTTCAATACCGTTTGCACTTGGGCGTGTCTGCTGAATCGCTGAGTAGCACGGTAGTTGCCATTGTTCAGATCCAATACTGTAGTAATCGCACTGTGGCGGACACGATGCGGTGACATCTTCTTAGTAATTCCGGCTTGCTTGCAAAGCCCATCTACCAATCGCCTGATTGCCTCCCCAGTTAATCTCGCTCCATTCTTGTGGTAAGCCAAGACGGTGAAAAGCGGTTCATTGCTACGTTTCTTCTTACTGGCTTTGATCCAACTGGCGATTGCGTCGGTGGTTCTTTCCGATAGGTCAAGAACTTCCTTCTGGCTACCCTTGCCTTTACCTAGGATTGCAAGAGTTTTCTCTTTGGCGTTGAAGTCATGCACATTTAGATTGACTATCTCCTGACGACGCAAGCCATTATCCCAAAGTAACCGCATAATGGCATAATCGCGCTTACCCTTAAGGGTACTGCGGTCAACTAAGGCTATGACTAGGGCATAGTCCTCGGCTGGAATGCCCATTGTGTCACGGTAGGTTTCGACCTTCTCCCCTTTGACATCATCCAGGGAGAAATTGCAGACTCCCAGCCGTCGCCCCATCTCAACCATTGACTTGATAGCACTAAGGCGACGATTCACCGTAGCTTCAGCCAGTTTTTTCTTAATCAGGTGCGCCTTGTACTTCAAAACCACAGCAACGGCGTGACGCTGTTCTAGGTGAAGAAACTCTAGAACCAAATCCCGGCTGGGTTCTTTCTTAACGACAAACAGGAAGAAATCTCTTAAATCTTTTTGGTATTCGCGCTTGGTGTTGGGCGATCGCTTATCACCAATCAACTGCCCTATTACATCGGGGTCATTCTCTAAAGAAAAATCCTCACCGATCGCTAACGCCAGCGAGTTCTCCAAAACACTAAGATTTTCAGGATGAATGGGGTTCATGGGTTTGTCAGCAGACAGCCAGGGGAGCAGCGTCGGTTTAATGCTATTTCAACATCTTAATTGTTCAGGGGTGTTTTTTACTCTAAGTGGTGCGAAAAATTCTATTGTCGCACTATCTCGCAGTAAGGCTGGGGAAGGAGGTTGGGGAGTTATTGTCAGTTTGTTGACAGTTGTTGAGGGCGATGAAGAGAAATTAAATTAGATGAAAGTGTAAGCGCTGACGATTTGACTAAGTAATAATGCTGTATGAGTCTGGAGATTGTTGTTTTACCCTAAGCTCACTCAGGAGAGTCCCGATCGCTGTGGTTACGCCATCGCTCTTTGTGGGGCATTGATATCAATATTGATATCAATCCTTCCCTATGCAGTCAAATGTCACCGCACAGGGTAAGGCTAAAGGCGATTACGGCAGCGCTCGATGCGACGGATGAGAATATCAGAAAGGTGCAGAAGTTGAGCCGTCATGCTGACCCGCGAACGCTGATGATTTATGATGACAACCGCAATAAAGACCTGTGGGAAATGTCGGAATTATTGACGGGTATGTTGAAGGATTCGGGTGAATAAATCTTAATTAAGGCATTTTGTTGCAGATTGATCGCTGGCTGCATCGTGGGACTGGAGAAAACCCATCCCAGTATTACCCCTTCAGGATTAGTACAAATCCTGTCGTCAAAAAATATGGATAAGCATATTTGGTGCTACAAGGATAATTGGCTTATTCATCCTCTGAATGACCCTAAAAGCTGAACGAGTTTCACCAGGACAAATGCCACTACTAGGTTGGCAGTGCCAGGTATCGAAAATTAACAACGAACAAGTCTCAAAGGTAGCAGAGCTATTTATTCTAGCTAATCGTGGTGTAAGTGGTTGACAAACTATAATTAGTGGGGACGTGCTAGTTTTTTATTAATTATTACCTTTCCTTTCCATTTTTTTTGGTAAAAATCAAATCCAATATTCCAATATTCAGGTTTGTTTTCATAACTTATTATAAACTTTTTCTTATGTTTATTATTATAAACTTGCATTTGATCATAAATTGTTTTATCCATCAATTTATTCCAATTCAATCTTAATTTCATATAACTATTTTTATTATTAAAATAACTGAAAATTTTTCGAGTAAAAAGCGAAAAGTAATTAAAATAATTTTCAGCGGATTGAAAATTGGTTGAGGGAGTTACATAAAGGCTCAGAGTTTGCCAATCTGATTTAAATTGTTTGCTGAGAACTGTTTTGCTCGTGCCATACTCTAACTGTTTAAGTTGGAAATATATGACAAGATTAATAAGATAAGTTGGAACTAAATTAGAAATTAGATACTCAAAAATAGACTCTTCAACACGTCCACTAAGGTTCTGAATATAATTTTCATAATCCTTGATGAAATCATTTAATTCTAGTTTCTTTAGGGAATCCTGGAATTCTGTTTTCTCTAAGGCTTGAATAAAACAGATAGGTATAATGAGTTTTTGATCTAAATCTCGAAGATATAGCTGATCTATTACCTCAACTGGGTCTTTTAGTTTTTTGCTTATACAGAAAACTATTTGTTGTAGAATTATATGAAGATTATGCTCTGCTCTATAAGGCTTAACTATCCAATCAAAACTGTCTTGTCGAGAATAACGTTCATGAAGTTTACAAGCATTTAGCAAATCTTTATGTTTTTCTTCTTGGATTAAAGAAGCCAAAAGCAATGCAGCACGTAACGCTCGATTCTCATCTTCACTCCAAAGAAAATTAACTAAAGCTTGTAACGCACTGGGGGTAGCAATACCCACTAGAACATCCATAACCTGATTAACAGAATTACTGGTTACAGCTTTCTCGATTTCAGGCACAGCTATATCGCCCATACGTATCAAGGACTGATCTAGTATTTGACGAAATTCTATATTATCTAAATTTATATACTGTTTAGTTAATAATGTTGCTGCCGGAGGTAAGTTAGTTAGAGATAAAACGTTTGCGGCTGCCTTGCAACGAGCATCTGTTTCACTTGTATTCTCAAGGGTTTCTTTTAAGAAAGTGAACACATCTGTACGCCTTCTGTCATCCGCAGCAACAGAAGCAAAGGCATGATTTACTATATCTTCGCTATTATTAGCTCCTAGTTGTGATTTAAAGCTATTGATAATTTTATCAGCCAATGTCGAATCAATTTTTTGAACATCAGCCAAGCATTCAAACGCAACAACTGGATCTACTGTGCGTACTTCTCTAATTAAATTAGTACTATCTCCAGCTATTCCACACCAGAGTTTTAGAGTTTCACGCCAAGCATCAGGATCAGCTTTAAAACGACTAATTAAATCCCCCTCTTTCTCTCGTAATTGACTTGCTGCGAAAAACTCCTGTAAGGTTAAGTGTGCGAACTGGTAACGTTCACCGCCATCAATCTTCAGTAGTAAACCATTACGTTCTACAATTTCCGACAGAATGGGTCTGGTACAGTCAGGTTGAAGATTGAAGTTGGGGAGTATGCTTGTTATTTCATCTTCAACTGTTCGCCAATCTAAGCTGCGACGGTCTTCCCTTTGTTCGTTAGCATTGTCTTGAAAGAAAAGTGCTAAGTGTTGAAGTATAAGTTTTTTATCACGCGCTTGGAATTGGTTGCGTTCTTGATGCCATTGTTCTAATAAAATATCTATTGCTTTTCGATAAAACTCTGCTCTTGAACGGGGTAGTTCAACAGGAGTATCGGCATAAAGATAGGCAATGATAGTAAGCATTAGCGGATTCCGTGCCAGAGATATAATTCGCGGTCGGCTATGCAACGTTTGCATAAGTTGCTCAACAGATTTATCTGGTGGCATATCTGACTTCCACGGAACTAAAAAATCACGAATCTGTTGGTCGTTGAACTCAACAATTTCTAGCGTCTGCTTTATGAAATCATTAAATTCCCCCCTATAAACAGCAGTACGGCAAGTAATAATAACAGGGCAGTCTTGATGTGTATCTAAGAAATCATTAATTAGTTCAACTACCCGTTGACGTTCATTACTGCTCACCTCATCAAAACCGTCCAATAGCAGCAACAGCTTGTTTTTATCTAAACTTTGGGATACAAAAGATTGAGCATTAGGAAAACCATCCCGCGCAAAGGCTTCAACCAATTGCTGCTCTACTATCAATTCTTTATTACTGAATCGATGTAGCTCTACTAGAACTGGTACACATTGAAATTTATTAAACAAATCTGCCCAACGACCTTCAGCGTAGCAAAAAGCGATATATTTCAACAGTATTGTCTTACCAGAGCCAGGAGAGCCTTTTACCATAAGGCGGCTATACTTAGCTACAGCTTGAAAGGCATCAATTAAATCAGTGTCGTTAGTACCTGTAACTTTTAGTGGAACGTATATATCCTTTAGCTTTAAAGGTCTGTTAGGACGGAATGAGATTTTTAATTTCTCATATTTCTCCTGAATTTCTTTTCTGTAGCGTTTGAGTGCAGTACCACGCAGCCATGAGCTTCCTGATAATTTGCTATAGAGTTGATTTCCTATAAACTCAAAACTTTGGCTAACCCATGTAGTTAAAGTATCTTTAAAAATTAAAATAAAGAATAAAACTATAGCAACCGACCACCCCGTTTCAGGCTTCAGTTGTTCCCATAAGTTATTCTTTTTTGCTTCTGATTGTTTGGTGTACTCACTATCATATATTTCCAAAATTTCATCATCTTTTAAATTTGGGGATTTTTTACCGAACCGCTTAACAGCATAGTCATTTCGTCTTGGAATATCGTTTTCTACATCACTCTTAGCTAGTTCACGAACCTTCTGTTCGATTACAGGACGAGGTGTAGGGGTAGGAGATTGAGAATAGCTGGGGATTGCTGAGGTAGAAAGCACAAACCACAGAGTTAGTGTAAACACAAGTACATATAATCGTTGCTGCTTTAAACTATTTTTTGCAGACTTTAATTTTTTAATATATTGAATTAGTCTCATAAATTTCATTAGCTCACTGCAACTATTACCCGATTATTTTTGCTACAACTTGGTTCATCTTCAGTCCCTGTAGGACGCAAGCGGCATGACATCGTTTCTTGAGGTCGTCCGCGATACTAATGTGCATAGCTCTGATGGAACTCTCAGGTTTTGACCGGAGAAGTCCTGGGGGGCATGGCGGGTGCTGTATATAAATTCCTTTTTGGATACAGATATACCATGAACAATTCCAGAATTTTAACGCTTTAAGTTGATTGACTATTTCTAAGAGAAAAATTTAATGGAAATTGCAAGTCATAAACGCTTGGCTACGACGCTCCGCGAACGCCGACTTTAGGCAAGAGGTAGACGAGCGCCTGGGGGAAGAGAGCCTTCTTCAGCAGTTCTGGCTCAAGCCACCAACAGAAAACCCCGGTGATGAACCGAGGGCTAATGTCTGCTGTCTAGTTTCTGTCTAGATGTCTGTCTGGTCTGTCCGTTGTTCCATAAGGTTTCTGTCTAATTCTGTCTGTCCTCTAGGTCTGTCTGATTTGGGGTAATTTCGATAGTATTTGCATCCAGCCAGACGCCCAGACTGTTCTCAACCAACTTATTAAACAGTCGCTTCAATTCCAGAGAACTGAACCGTTGACCCTTTACCTCAAAGTTGGGCTGTATCTCCTGTATGATTGCCGATGTTCTGACGGTGCGTTGGAGGTATTGCAGCAGGGATTGGGCTAGTTAGGGATATAGAGATTTTGTACAAAAATAAACCCCACCAATACCCGACTTAATACCTTCCGTTTCCTCACCGATAAATCATTCATTCACAATCAAGTTATAGTCAATATAACCCAGCATCGCCCCTCTTTTGATAGCCTCATAACTGTTCTTGACGTGCCATTTACTGTACAAATCACTGGCATAACGTTTGACTGTACTAACAGAGAGAAACATTTCTTTGGCAATCTGTTCAAAACCTAAACCCTGAGCCAGTAAACGCAGGACTTGTATTTGTCGTTCGGTGGGAGATTCAAGCAAGTTTTTGTCAGCAAAACTAGGGTCAATATATCTATTTTTATCAAGGTTTTTTAACAGTTTTTTAGCCAG
>NZ_JAAGOG010000201.1:0-13657 GCF_010747425.1 Nostoc sp. UIC 10630 | reverse complement strand
TTCCCAATTCCCAATTCCCCCCCCCCCATTCCCCAACTTGATAGAATGAAAATAGTAAGAATTTTCACCACTAGCCATTGAGACTCATGCCTTCTGAAATTGCTGTAGAGAAAAAAAAGTTAAAAAATCCACCTTTGGAGCTTCATTATTTAGGCGATCGCGTGCTGCGTCAAGCTGCAAAGCGGGTTTCTAAAGTAGATGACGAACTTCGCCGGATGGTGCGGGAAATGCTGCAAACTATGTACAGCAAAGATGGCATTGGTTTGGCTGCCCCCCAAGTGGGAATTCACAAACAACTAATTGTCATCGACCTGGAACCAGAGAACGCAGCTAATCCGCCTTTGGTGTTGATTAACCCCACCATTAAACAAGTCAGCCGTGACATCTCTGTTGCCGAAGAAGGATGCTTAAGCATTCCTAACGTATATCTAGACGTAAAGCGTCCTGAAGTCGTGGAGATAGCCTATAAAGACGAATATGGTCGTCCTCGAACATTAAAGGCTAATGCCCTTTTAGGACGCTGCATTCAGCACGAGATGGATCACCTCAACGGTGTGGTATTTGTAGACCGTGTAGAAAACTCCTTGACTTTAGCCCAGGAGCTATCTAAAAATGGCTTCTCGTATCAAGCGGTGAAACCAATAGCATAGGGGGCTAGTAGTGTATTTAACTCCAAAAAGCAGTTTATTTCTGGGTGGTTCTTGTGTAAGTGCGATCGCAGCTGTTGGTTCGATTTTTGAACTCAGTTACGGACAACCAGATTTGGGTTTCCAAGTCACGGCGATTATCCTCGCATTGAGCATTCCACTCACCGGATTCTTTTTCTTTGCCGCAGTGAAGGACGCAAGGGCTAACATGAAATAAGCATCAGGTACATAAAAAAGGTAAAAGGATGAAGGAAAAGGCAAAATTCATTCTTTTACCTTTTATTTTTACTCTGGATCTTCCACTGCCCCTAAAGCTTTCAGCGTTACTACCTGTGCTGCGGTTAACCTTGTCACGTCGGTGATATTCATTCCTTCGTAAGGTTTTGGCGATGTCTACGACGGGTGGTTCCTGAGCGTAGCCGTAAATAGCTACGCTTAGGGCGCAGCCTCTCGTAGAGAAGAGCTAGCCTACGCAGTGTTTTTAGGCACTCACCTGTCAATACATCTCAAACTTTAATTGTCTCATCTTGGCTACCACAAATTAGGGTTTGACCATCGGGACTAAAGGCAACTGACCTGACTGTATTGGTATTTCCCTGTAAACTTTTAAAGCATTTTCATGTGTGGAGATCCCATAAATTTACTGTTTGGTCTTCACTGCCACTAGCTAAAATTTGACCATCGGGACTGAAGGCAACTGATTTTACCGAACCGTTATGTCCAGTACAAGTAAATGGCTTATAAATAGCCTAATATCCCCAGTAGTAACTTCGTGATAAACCTGTTCAATTAATCGGTCAGTCATGTATTTCATCACCACAGACTGGAGGGTGAAAATGCAATTTTTTGTTCAATTAGCGAGTGCTTCAAGTACTTCCCTTTTGGGCAATGGACGCACAATATCATCTAGCAATTATTCTAGGAAAATTAACTGATGAAGAGTTGAAATAACAGATATGAGAACTATAGCAGTTATTGTTTGGGTGTCAACTTAGAGCTAGGGCGGAGGTCATTCGCCCTTTTAACTTCTAAAATAGAAGAATGCTGTTAACTCCTACTCAACTACTGCGACTGTCTCAAGGACAACTCAACTTACTAGAAGCTTGTCCGCGTAAATTTCAACATACCTATTTAGAAAAACTCAATTCGCCCTCAAATCCAGAACAAGAAGAACGGCAAACTTTGGGTAGTCGTTTTCACTTGCTAATGCAGCAGCGAGAAATGGGTTTGCCAATTGATAGTTTTTTGCAAGCAGATGCTAAACTCCAAAGCTGGATGCTAGGTTTTGCTGATGCAGCACCTGAAATTTTAATGGCTGCATCTGATAATCAAACTTTCCGTGAAAGTGAACACTACCGCACCCTACAAGTTCAGGATTATTTACTGACGGTTGTCTATGATTTATTGATTGCAGATAACCAACAAGCGCAAATTCTCGACTGGAAAACTTATCCTAAACCACCCAATAAACGCGAGTTAGAGTCCAACTGGCAAACACGGCTTTATCTCTATGTATTGGCAGAAACTAGCGATTATTCGCCAGAAAATATTTCCATGACTTACTGGTTTGTCCAATCTGAGGGTAAGCCGCAAAATATTAAATTTAATTACAATACTGTTCAACACACAAAAATAGCAAAGAAACTTAATCAACTGTTAAGCCAGTTAACTAATTGGCTGGAAGATTACCAAAATAACCAGCAGTTTCCTCAAGTGGCGGAGGGTAGCAAAACTTGTGATTATTGTCAGTTTGCCAAACGGTGCGATCGCACGCAAGTTTCTGAAGAAGCAGTGAAAGACTCATTGCCAAATTTTGACAGCATTCAAGAAGTCTCACTCAACCCCATATATTAAAGGATGTTGTCAAGTCCAATAGGGATATAAAAAAATCACAACTTCTAAATTTATGTCAACTTTTGACGAAACTGAAGCCATTTATGTCCGCGAATTAGGAATTGATGACATTGCTCCCGTTTACCACTTGGGAGAAGGGTTATTTACCAGTGATTTATATCCTTATTTATACCGCACATGGGATGAATGGGAGGTGATTGGACTTTACAACACCGATCCTGAATATTGTCTTGTGGCCGAAACAGACGGAGAATTAGCCGGATTCATTTTGGGAACTATCATCACCAAAGCATCCTGGACTTATGGATATATTTTATGGTTGGGAGTTAGTCCGAAGTATCAGCGTCGGGGAGTAGCAGATAAGTTGGTTGATAAAGTCGTCGCCCGGATGATTGAAGATGGGGCGCGGTTTATGCTGGTAGATACCGATCCCACCAATACTTCAGCCTTAAAGTTTTTTAACCGCAAGGGTTTTGGTAATACTCGCCAGCATATTTTCTTGTCGATGAATTTAAGCAAGCATGAATATTATGGCAGATTAATTGATTACGAACACCAAAAAGCTGAAAGAGCAGGTTACAAGCGATCGCGTCCGGCAATTCGTGCCCGTAAAGCTGAGAGCGTCGCTAATGAAGTAATTCTTAATCCCCTAGCAGGTGAATCTCAAACAACTGAGGATCAATCCCCGATTTAAACAATGCCAGAACAACAGCAGTGGACTATAACAGCAACCGAACAACCCCCGGAGTGGTTCATCCAAGCGGTGAAACAGTATACGCCCCTATCAAGTGGAATATATGCAGCACAATTGTTGTGGCAACGGGGAATTAAAGATCATCAACAATTAACAGCTTTTATTAACTATAAAGCTTATCAACCAGCAAGTCCCTTTGAGTTTGGGCAAGAAATGGACTTAGCGATCGCACGGTTGCAACAAGCATATAACGCCAAAGAAAAAATTGCTATTTGGGGAGATTTTGATGCTGATGGGATTACTGCTACATCTGTACTTTGGGATGGATTAGGGCAATTTTTTAAACAAAATACTCAGTTAATTTTCTATATTCCCAATCGCCTGAAAGAATCTCATGGTCTCAATAATCAAGGGATTGATAACTTAGCAAAACAAGGTTGTAAATTAATTGTTACTTGCGATACTGGCAGCACAAATATTGAGGAAATTATCTACGCTAAACAGCTAGGCATAGATGTAATAGTTACAGACCATCATACTTTACCAACTGAACGCCCACCCGTCGCAGCAATTATCAATCCCCGCTATTTTTCAAGAGAACATCAGCTATTTAATCTTTCTGGGGTAGCGGTAGCTTATAAGTTGGTGGAGGCACTATATCAAAGTCTGCCTAATGTTGCAAAACATCCGTTAGAGGATTTATTAGATTTAGTAGCAGTAGGATTAATTGCCGACTTAGTGCAGTTAAGTGGAGATTGTCGTTATTTGGCGCAGTTGGGAATTCAACGACTACAAGAAGATTTTAAACAGCTACCAGCAGCGCGTCGTCGTCCGGGAGTGGGGCGATTATTAGAATTGTGCCAGAAAAGTGGCGATCGCCCCACAGATATTTCCTTTGGTTTGGGCCCAAGAATTAACGCCGTTAGCCGCATCCAAGGTGATGCCAGTTTTTGCGTTGAATTATTAACCAGTCGAGATGTCAAACGTTGTAACGAATTAGCCGAAGTTACAGAACTCGCAAACACCAGACGCAAATCTTTGCAAAAAGATGTACAAGCGCAAGTAGCACAAAAACTTACTCAATTAGATTTATCAACCACCAGCGTCATCGTCCTAGAAGATGCCCAATGGCCTGCGGGTGTGTTGGGCTTAGTTGCCGGACAAGTAGCACAAGAAACGGGTCGCCCGACTATTTTATTAAGTACAGAGGGACTGGGGACTGGAGACTGGGAACTGGGGACTGGGGAGGAATTTTCCCAATCCCCAATCCCTAATACTTCGGCTGCGCTCAGTACAAGTCCCCAATCCCTCGCCCGTGGTTCCGCCCGTTCGGTGAATTCTGTAGATTTATACCAACTGGTAAAAGACCAAGCACATTTGTTACATCGCTTTGGCGGACATCCCTTTGCAGCTGGGTTGAGTTTGTTAGTAGAGAATATTCCTTTATTTACAGCAGCGATTAATCAGCAGTTGCGGCAATCTTTAGGTAGTACAACCCTAACGCCAACAGTGCAAGCAGACTTGACGGTGACAGTTGCAGACTTGGGGAAAGAGTTATTTTTAGAACTGAAAGTGCTAGAACCTTGTGGAATGGGTAATCCTGTTCCGAAGTTGCTAATTCAAAACTGTTGGTTTGAAAATGCCTGGCATCGTAATCAGCAGGATTGGCAAGGGAAGAAGGTACAGTACATTAAAACTGAGTTTGATATTCGGGATGATTCCGGCAGAAGTGCTTTTCCTGGCTTATGGTGGGGACACTACAAAGATGAATTGCCCATAGGAAGGTGTGATTGCATAGCTGAATTAGACTACAACACCTTTAAAAAACGTTATGAAATCAGATTAATTGCCGTGCGTCCAAGTGTTAACTCAGCACTGAACACTCAACACTCACCACTCATCTTAGACTTACGGAATCAGGAATATTCACAGGCTAGGGCTAACACAACTCAAGACTTAGCGTTGATTCTTGAAGATTGTCCCACGAGTTGGGATAATTTACGCCTATGGTTGCGGCGATGTTTAGCGATAAGCCGCTCCGCATCTACGCTTTCCAATCAACAACAATTAGCGATCGCTTGGTCTAAACCCAACCACCAACCACCAAATCAAATTTGGCTGACTCTTGTTGGAATTGCCAAATATCTCAGTCGCACAAATCAACCAGTTACGCGCGTCCAACTTTTAGAGAAAATTGGCATCAGTGATCAAACTTTACTTGTAGGAATTAAAGCTTTAAAACATTTAGGATTCACAGTCAAACGACAAGACAATTATTTACAAATTACTTGGCATCCGAGTGATAGAGCAGAAAACCTTGCTGATGAAGCAGTGGCACGATTTTTAGCTGCTGTCCGAGAAGAACAATTTCAGCAACAGTATTTTGCTGACGTGCCTTTATCTACTATTGTGGCGATCGCAAATTCCGACAATTATATGAGTACAAATCTTTAAAAATAAAAGCCTGTATTCATTACTGAATCAGGCTTTTGAGGGTTTTTATTAAATTTACTCAGAACTTCAGTTTAATTACTGAACAGTGAATCCTTCAGGTCTGATAGCACCTTCCAAATCAACCCCCATCAGGTTAACCCCCTGGATGTTTGCATTTGTGAGATTTGTCTTTTCCAAGTCTGCGCCCTGTAGGTTAGCCATTTGCAGATTTGCTCCCAACAGGTTGGCTTTTTCTAAGTCTGCATCAAATAGGTTTGCTCCTAACAGGTTTGCTCCCAAAAGGTTTACCTTACCTAAATCTGCTCCTTGAAAGTTTGCCCCTTTTAAGTTTGTTTGCTGTAGGTTAGCCCTTTCTAAGTCTGCATTTTGTAAGTTAGCACCCTCCAAATTTGCCGCTTGCAGGTTTGCATCCTTAAGCATTGCTCCAGTTAGGTTACATCCGACACATTCATTGGTTTGTAATAAATGTCTAACATTTGTTGCTACAGACACAACTGGAGGTATAACTGGGGAAGTTACAGATTCCATTGGCGATGTAACCGGAGGTATGACTGGAGCTAGTTCAGACTCCATTGGCGATGTAACCGGAGATGTGACTGGAGCTAATTCAGACTCAGTAGGTATGGATGTTGTTAATGTTTGAGCTTTAACTGCTTGCTGGTCAAGGAGCGAAAATCCTGCTACAAGTACCAGAAATACTACTGTTACTATCCACCGAGTTAATTTTTTAGAATTTGATTGATTCATGAGTTCCTTTCTGTGATTATTCGTAGTAGTGGGTTTGCTTTTATAAGAGCCATCAATAATGTGCTTTATTCTCACTTTAGATAAATTGATTGATAACATCAAATATTATTTTGATTCTAATTGATAAATTTAAGTGATTAAAAAATCTTTGTGGATGGGAAACGATCAGGTGATTAGTTTGGTTGTGTTAGGGAATAGCACCCATCTCCGTAGGCGTAGCCCGCATTTCAACAAAGCTCAGTGACCATCGTAGAAATCGCATTCCCAAGTAACAAGTTTTCAGTTCGGGTGTAATTCCTAATTAGAAAGCATTGCCAGACTAGGTAACAGTCGATATGATTCACTTTTAATTAAGATAGAGAGTCCCAGGTAAATTAAGACAAATGGGAAGACTTTCCGGCCGAAGCGGGTTAAAATGGGGGTCATCAGAGGATTACGAGTCAGGTTGTAAGAAAGTAAACACCACGCCCCAATACTGAAATAACAAACACACAAAATCACACTCAAACTTGGAAGATTGCTACTAGCAAACAACGGTACATAGATCCCAATGTTGTTTCCTCCATTGGCAATGGTGACAGCAGAAACGCGGTAGGTTTGAGGATCGCGGATGGTTGCTAATAATGATTTATTCTGGCGTTCAGATTTGACAGGAGAGTTTAACTCAACCGACACAGCTTGCACTGTCTCTCCTTCCTCTTCTCGACTGATGAAATTACTGATACCAATAGCAATGGGAAGCAAACCTAGTAATCCAATCCAGGTGCTAGGAATCACAAGACCACCGAAGAAACCAGGGAGACTAGCGCACACTAAGGTAGTAAATCCCAGAAATTCACCGATAATAATATGCTTTGGACGAAAGCTGCGATTGACTTTTCCAAAAAAAGCTGTCAAATATAAATTGTCGTCAAAGGTAGTTGCAAAAGCGACAGATATCCCAATAAATAATGTACTAATTAGCCAACTCATAATTGTTGCTCACGATATTCAATGCTGTTTGTTCTAGTCTTTCTCTGCTCTTCGCTGTGAGGGCAGATAAGGAGATTTTGTGACTGTTTTACGTAACGACAACCGATTGAGGTTCGCTAGTCATCAGCCAGTTTCCCGGTTTTTAGAAGCGATTGCCTCTAATCAAATTGGTGATTTTTTCCTCAGCAAGGTACCTTGGGAGCTCATGAAGTCAATATTATGGCTTGCAACCATATAAGAGCAAATACTCTTGTTTTTTAAAACGATAAATAAAGGTGATTGATAAACAGTCTGTTTTATAGGTGTTGCTTTAGCGGGGCTGGCAAGGTTTTTAACAAAACTACTTTCCCCTAGACTGGCAGTTGGTTAAGCTTCATACTGAGTTACTATCTGAGAAGTTTAAGAGCGTAGTTTACCGCCGTAGGCATCGCTCCTATTGAACAAGAGGCAAGGTAGCAGGACTCAGACTCATGTTCCCCCCTTCGTTTCACGGCAGGATGAAGAAGTCATTTCCCCCTGCTCCTTTCCCCCTCCTGCCTCCTCTATCAAAGACAGACTAAAGTTTGAGATATTCTTGGCGGCTAGCGTTAAACATCGGTTAATATGACTAATCGCGCTCTGTCTTCAGGTTTAAAATTTACAGTAATGTTTTATGTTTAACTTGTAATTATGCTAACCAGTGTTGACCGTTTATTATTTGTCCGGCGAGTCCCGATTTTTAAGGAATTGCGGGATGATTTTATTGTGCGGCTCACTTCAGTGATGAACGAACTGTCATTTCCAGCTAATTACACCATCTTTCGCCAAGGAGAAGAAGGGCGATCGCTTTATATTGTCGTGTCAGGTCGGGTTAAGGTTCACATCGGCAATAAAATGCTTGCAGAGGTGGAACAGGGAAAATATTTTGGTGAGATGGCAGTATTTGATACTCAACCTCGTTCTGCCACTGCAACAACTTTGGAACCTTGCGAATTTTTGGAACTGACGCAAGAGCAATTGTATGATGCGATCGAAGAAACTCCTGAAATTGCGGTGAATATCATTCGTGAGTTATCCCGTCTGATTCGTAAGTTAAATGACGATATGAATTTATCGAACTCACGTTGAATTAAACCCAAAACCTCCTACCACAGTCAATTCACTCCGTCGAACTCACGTTGTCTGAAGATGCGCTAAATCATATTTAAGTGCAAGAGAGAATAACGAACCGCATAGACGCGGAGCGGCTTCCCGCAGGGTAGGACGCAAAGGACACAAAGAAAGAAGTTAAAAGGGTTTAGCGCAGCCTCACAAAGAAATGGTATAAGTTCTACATTCTTTAAGAAACTGTTCGGGAATTTCTCTACTTTCTCCCCAATGCAAATGCACATAAGAAGCATGAACATTTGCAGGAAAACCCCATCCCTCGCATCCCATATTTTCATCACAATCGTAGCGAGAAGTTTCAAATAGGGGCTTAGTGGAAGTTAAGGTTAAATGGGAACGATGAAATTCATGTCCGTGAACAGCTGTACCTGCCTTCACTAACAGATTATCTTGCAAAGCTACTGCACGACGATAGCCCAAAGTTAAACGCCCACCCATGACAGCAGATGTTGGTAAAACTCCCGTCATTGCCCAAGATTTACCCTCAAAATCGATAATTTGCTCACATAAATACATTAATCCTCCGCATTCAGCGATCGCAGGCATTCCTTCCAGAATTGCTGTTTTCACTCCATCACGAACGCTGGTATTTTCTGCTAGTTGCTGGGCAAAAACTTCTGGGAAACCTCCGCCAAAATACATTCCCTGGACATCTTTTGGTATTGCAGCATCTTTTAACGGACTCCAAAAAACCAGTTCTGCACCAAGTTGTTGCAGCAAATCGAGATTGTCTTGGTAATAAAAATTAAAAGCGCGATCGCGGGCAACTGCAATTCTGATGGAGGAGGGAAAATGAGGCAGATTAGGGGGAGGAGGGAGAGGTTGTGATTTTAACAGGGGCAATAAGTTTTGCCAATCGAAGCAAGTATCTCCTAAATCGGCGAGGCGATCAATTAAAGCATTGAGTTCGGGAAGTTCTGCTGTGGGTACTAAACCCAAATGGCGATCGGGAATTGTGATGTTATCTTGACGGCGCAGCACGCCAAGAATAGGTAATTCTAAGGGCTTTAGGGCATCTTTGAGGAGAGAGAGGTGGCGATCGCTTCCTACGCGGTTTAATACTACCCCAGCTATTTTAATTCGGGGGTCAATAGATTGGTAGCCGTGAGCGATCGCAGCGACAGAACCAGACAAGCGACTGCAATCAATCACCAACACCACAGGTAAATCTAAAAGCCGTGCAATGTGTGCCGTACTTGCAAAATCATTAATTTGTCCTTTGTCATTAGTCATTAGTCCTTTGTCTTCTGCAAATGACAAATGACTATTGACCAATGGCGAAATTCCATCAAATAATCCCATTACCCCTTCTACTAGGGAATATTCAGTCAGTTGACTATGACGGGCAAAACATTGCTGAACGTAGGTTTCTGAAGTCAACACTGGGTCTAAGTTGCGACAAGGACGACCAGTTACGTGTTGATGAAACATCGGATCGATGTAGTCTGGGCCTACCTTGAAAGATTGCACCAAGCGATCGCGACGACGTAAAGATGCTAAAAGGGTAAGCGTGACTGTTGTCTTGCCCACCCCACTACGTTCTCCAGCAATGATTATAGACATGGATAATTGTTGATTAGGCAGTTAATTGCTGAAGTTTGACACGACATAAGGGGAGTTAATTGCTGAGGCTTGGTTAGAACTAACCAGTGCTTGGTAGATAAAAGCTGCTACCTGTGCGCGAGTAGCGGTTGCGGTTGGATTCAGGGATTTCACATTAGGATAGTTCACCACAATTTGCTTTTGGGTTGCAGCTGCGATCGGGCTACGGGCATAGTTAGCGATGTTAGAGGCATCGTTAAAATATTTCAGAGTTTTTTCGGTATTGCCACCAGAAGTATATCCCAGACCGTTGGCGAGGGAAACTAAAACCTGCTGGCGGGGAATAGCCTGGTTAGGTTGAAAACGATTATTGGGATATCCAGATAAAAAACCAATGGTATAAGCTTGCTCAATCGCACTGTATGCCCAATAGTTACTAGGCACATCAGCAAAATTGGTCGCCTGCCTCTGCTGTGATTTAGGGAAAGCTTTGTTGACCATAGCAGCAAATTGAGCGCGTGTTACCGGTTCTTCAGGGCGGAACCTACCATCAGGAAATCCAGCAATTACGCCTCGCTGTGACAATTGTTGAATAAATTGTGCTGCCCAATAGTTAGATGAAACATCAGAAAAAGCAATTTGAGCTAAAGATAGCGGGGAGCATCCTGCTTGGATTGGTTTCCCTTGTAAACTATAAGTTACTGACTCACAAACAAAACCTGCGGAGTTAGACTCTACATAAATCCGTGTTGGTGGATTTTGTTTATCTAGCCGCAATTTCCAATCATTAGATATTTTTTCGAGAGTAGGATACTTTTTTAAAACCTGTGAGTCTGCAACAATATCGTGAGTTCCCTTAACACTTATTTTAGAAGCATTTAGGTATATATTGTAATCATAAACAACGTTTTCATTTTTATTATTACTATTAATATCTTTACCAGGGAAAGCATATAAAATATTGTTTAAAATCCTGACATCAGATGATACATTAGCAAATATTTGCCCATCTTTAATTTCCGGACTTTGATTATTTAAAATAGCAGTGTTATTTACAATATCAACATGCTCGCTTAAAAATGTATGAATACCTGAGCCACCATTATTAAATGTCAGATTGTTTTTAACTAAAGTGCGTCCTTGATATGCACCCAATTTTGAGTTATTCTGATCGTTTCTTGTAGTATCAATAATAATACCATTCCCATCTGTAATCTTTCCAACTGCAATCCAAGGGATGTACATACGATTATTGTAAGTCTTATTGTTGGTAACAAACATTTTGTATCCCTGGTTTTTGTCAGAATTCCAATTACTCAACATTGAAATACCACTACAACCATAAACACTATACCAGGCATTATTGAAAACTACGTTATTGTCTACTGTCACATAATCTGATTGAATCGCTGAAATACCTGCTCCTCCACAGTCATGCACTTTATTATTCATAATACGGATATGATGAACATGACCACTGGTTCGTCCGTCAATGTTGATGCAGTTTCCATTTGTGAGTGGGTTTAGTTTGTTAGTCTTCTGACTCATTGCATAATCAAGAGTTATATTGGCATTATTCCCTATAACCTCCAGTCCGTTGATCTCAATATATGAAGCTCCACTTGAAATCAGAACACCGTTCCATGTATTGTGCTGAATTTTTGGTAAATGTCCAGGATATGCTTTATACCTAATCCATGCATTTGCAGTTCCAGAACGTTTAATACTTACTACACTCAAAGCTTTGGCTACATTTTTGTAGACTCCATTCATAATCAATACTGTATCACCAGGGTTGGTAAGGTCCGCTGCTTTCTGAATTGTCCTAAATGCGGATGAAGTAGAAAGTCCGCTATTTTTGTCGTTTCCATTACCACTAACATAGTATATTTTCGGTGTTGAATTCGCGCTAATTAGCTTGTTGCTGGATAGGCTAATTTCGTTGTTAGTGGATATCTGAGGGGCGTTTTCAACTAAAGATACTTTTATCTTTTCTCCCTGAGTCAAAAGAATTAACACCACGGGAATTACAAGAGATGTGCTTAAAATGAAACCTTTATTTACCATAATAAAATGCTCTTTTATACACTACTTGAGAAAAAGTATCAGGATATTAGGTAATTTTGAATACTCTTTTAGATAGAGAATAAAATAGAGATGACTTTCCTATCTCTTTCCTTCAATAGCATACTTCAATAAGTATTCCAATAAATATCGATGGTGATGAAGACGATATAGATGTATGATAGTTGCTGTTAAATAGAATTTTTTAGGTATAAAAATGAAGGCGATCGCACACTCTAGTTAAAGTGGCGATCGCCTATAAGGGGTGATTAAAGTCACGACTTGAATACAGTTAAATCTAGTAGCGTGAGCGTGGTACTAAATTCAAATTAGAATTCAGTGTGAGCCTTAAATCTTGTGCGGGTCTGATGACAAACAAATTTGCTTCTTTTTTCCGCAATAGGACACTCGCACCTGCACCCGCAGCCGCACCAATAACAGGTTTTAAATCATCAATTCTGTTGTTACCAGTAATTAGTGAACCTAAAAGACCAGCACCTCCACCAATAGCTGCATCAGTTAAAACCTGACCAGTGCTAGGCCCTTGTGAAACTTTTTGAGTTGTGGTGTATGTCCGAGAAGTTGCATTAATCGACTGACGCTGACCATTAGAAAATTCTAATTCTTGAGCGACAAACCGCACGCCTTTTCCTTGGTTATCATCTGTATTTCTTGAATAATTATCTAAGTCAACAGATTCTAGCCGCCCATTTACTTTAGTTCCAGCAGGAATTAAGACATTTCTATTTCTGTCGATAATGTCATTGGCTATTCTCAAGGTTATAGATTTACTTTCCCCAGGAGCAATAGTAATAGTCTCTTTCTCGTAGGTGACAGGAAAAGCAACCCCAGAAGGAATGGTAACGTTTCCATATTGAGTATTTCTGTCTTGCCCAATTCTATATTGTGCATTGGCAGGAGCCAAGCTTAATAGGGGGCTAGCGACGCTTGCGGTAACGGCTATTGCCATTAGTGCAGCAGTTCTAGATTTCCATTGATGTGAGCGAGCCATAAGAGGGTTGTCCTTTGTGTATGTGATGTATTTAATGACGGTGATTTACTGAGTTTGTTTCTGACTGTTTTTAAACCTGTCTATAAGCGTATTCCGAAGATAAAAGCACTTATGATTATGGGAGTCTGTGCGATCGCAACTCTGAATTAGTATCCTGCTAATGTGCGTTAATCAAATCAGAGGCAAGACATTTATGCGACGTAAACGAGTATCATTTTGTTCCTAAGTATTGTTTTATTACTTGTGTCCACACATCTAAGCCCTTAATATAGAGGCGATGGGCTAACTGCGAACTCTTACTTCCATTCTAAATTGATTTCCTCGGAATTAAGAAATATTTTCGTTTTCTTAACGAATGATTTACCTATGGTGCTGATAGTCACAGAACCATACGAACAAAACCCGCGCTGGCGGGTTTTAATTTTTTATTATCCACAAAAGTTATGAACTGGACTTTGGACTAAAAGGCTAGAGAAAAGCAGTCAGCAGTAACACTGACTGCCGTAAAGTCAATGAAAGTAATCG
>NZ_JAAGOG010000200.1:0-13719 GCF_010747425.1 Nostoc sp. UIC 10630 | reverse complement strand
GAGGAGCAGGGGAGTAGGGGGAAATAACCAATGCCCAATGCCCTTCTTTTGAAACTTAATTTTTCTTTATAACCAAGGAAAGAGGTACAGAAAGCTACTGGTGTGGAAACCTAGGTATTAGAGGTGAAACTCATTTCTCACTTTTCCAAAGCTAGCGAAGATTCCATGCAAAGCAATTTAGTTATATTTCCTAATACTGGGGCTGCGAAAAAAAGCACCCGAACAGAAGAAAGAACAATTACCAAGTACGACCGTGCCGAGGAGCAATTTATAGAATTGCTAGCAATGGAGGATTTGGATCGTAAGCTGGATGTAAAACCTGCAATAGCTAGTGAGTTTGAACAGGCGCTCTCAACAGCAATTCGTGCCGCCTATAAAAACGATCGCTCTGATGAAAAGGCTCACCGTTTTCTGCAACGGATACTTTATCGAATTAATCGGCTAAAACTGTTTTGGTACGACGATTTGCAGCATTATACCAATGAGCGATCGCTTTATTTATCCTCATGTCGCGATCAAATTGAGGCTGCTTGGCAAAACTGGGAACTGGCACAGATAGATTTACCAGCGCTGCAACAATTGGATGTCAAACACGCTTTAATTGAGCGTGCATCCGCCGATTTAAATCCGCCTTTGTCGGATAGTAGCCGCTATATTCGTGAGGATATGACTGAAGCTGGCTATCGTCACTTGCTAGCGATCGGTTCCTTTGATGGCTTGGTTGAAGGTAGTCGTCTTTGCTACGTATTGGGTGGTGCTGCTAATGAAGTGCAGTGTACGCTGGTGCGAGTACTACTAGAAGAATACGGCAATGGTCGTTTATCCCGCAAGCACTCGACATTTTTTGCCCAAATGCTGGCTGAATTTGGGATGAACACTGCACCAGAAGGATACTTCGATTTAGTGCCTTGGGAAGTTCTAGCTTGTGCTAATCATAATTTTTTGACCACTGATCGCAAACGCTATTTCCTACGTTATTGTGGTGCATTAACATATTTTGAGGTGGCTGGCCCTGCGGCTTATAAAAACTATCTGGCGGCGGCGCAACGATTGGGACTGTCAGAGGCGGCAATGGGTTATTGGGAACTGCACATCAGGGAAGATGAACGCCACGGTCGTTGGATGTTAGATGATGTTGCTTTGTCTTTAGCAGAACAGTATCCCAAAAATGCCTGGGAACTCCTGCTTGGGTATGACCAGGAGAAACTAATGGGCGATCGCGCCGCTACTGCTGTTGTGCGATCGATACGCGAAGCAAAACAATCAGTCTGACTCCTATGTGAGGAGAAATCCTAAAAATTAAAAATAGCAGATTTTAGAATTTTAATTTGACATTTTTAAGTCATTTTATATCTAAACTTAACTGCAAAAACATTTCTTTAGCAACACTTGCTAAAGGAACAGTTTCTTATTGCCTTAATACAAGGTAATAAATAATTTATTTCCTGTTTATTATACATTACCAATTGGTTGCAGTCAAATGAAAGATATCTTTTTTTGTCCTGAAGAATCCAATTTCTACTCAAACTGTTTAGAAAGCTTTGTGATCAGAAATTGTAAAAGTTCTGAATCTATTGTGGAGTTTGGTTCAGGAGATGGTAGCCCTGTAATTAATTCCTTATTGAGAAACAACTTTAATGGCGTAATCCAGGGATTTGAATTAAATACTTCTGCATGGAAGGTTGCCAATTCAACCATTGATGAATACAATCTCACAAATAAATATATAATCCATAATTCATCTTTGTTTAATTCTTCTCAACCAGATGCCGAGTATCTTGTAGCCAATCCACCCTATCTACCCGCACCAGATGACGATATTTATATACCACTTTTATTTGGGGGCGTAGATGGAGCAACAGTTACCAATGATCTTTTGTCGTTAGATTATGAAAATGTCTTGGTTTTAATATCTAGCTTTTCTAATCCCATAAATACGTTGAATATAGCAAAAGAAAATGGTTATTATGTTCAAAATTTCATGGTGGTTCCTTTGCAGTTCGGCTACTATAGCTCGGAGCCAAAAGTAAAAAATCACATAGAAGAACTCCGAAAAAACAAAATGGCGTTTTATTCTGGCGATTATTATTTTTTAGCTGGCGTTTTATTTACAAAATCAGAGAATCCGGGGATTGATTTATCTAATCAACTAGCTCAGGTGATGACGAGTTTGTGAAAATCAGGAGTTCAGATTCCCGACTTCTTAAAAAAGTTGGGAATCTAATTTTTCATGACTAAAACTTTTACGAAGAACAAGGTTTACAATCGGAGATTTTCCTTCACAGTAGAAGCCGTATCCGGATAATCACTAAATACGCCATCAACACCTAAGCTGAAAAATAGTTCATATTCCCCTTGGGGATTTCCTTGAAAATCCAGTGGCAAAAAGCAGTCTTCATTGCGGAAAGTCCAGGCATGAACTAGCAAACCAGCCGTGTGAGCATCAGTTACTAAAGATGTAGGCGATTGCAATTTACCACTACTATCTCTAGGAACCAGCAAACTTTTATGAATTCCAACCGCCTGTGCATATTTAGCAATTTCTCTTAAACCTGATGCAGTGACTAAATCTGCATAAGTGCGTTCATCACCACTAACGACAAAATCATTAGGCTTACCACTGTAATTCAGCAATTGCACCAGAGGTAAATCAGTCTTTGTAGATAAATCTTGTAAATTACTCATTTCAAAAGACTGAATGAAAATAGGTGCATTAGCGCCCTCATAACCGTTGGCTGTCAAAGTTGCAAGTAGGGGTGGTTCTAGAGCTAACCCAATAGATTTAAAGTAAGTTGGGTGTTTTGTTTCTGGATAAATGCCGATCGCACGATTAATTTCGGCACTTTTACGCTTCACTAAATCAATGATTTCTTGTAGCGTAGGAATTTCAAAGAGTCCATCATAAGCGGTATTTTGCGATCGCAGTTGCCCAATTCGCTCTTTGGCTCGTAGTGTTTTCACTTCTGCCAAGGTAAAATCTTCAGTAAACCAGCCAGTTTTTGATTCGCCATCAATTATTTTGGTGGTTCGTCGGTAAGTAAATTCTGCATGGTTTGCAACATCAGTAGTTTCAGAAATCTCATTTTCGTGACGAGCAATTAAAACGCCGTCTTTGGTGGAAACTAAATCAGGTTCAATATAATCAGCACCCAATGCAATCGCTAATTCATAAGCAGCTAAAGTATGTTCTGGACGATAGCCGCTAGCGCCTCGGTGTGCAATGATAATTGGAGATGTTGTACTAATAGCCACTGACATCAACTAATCGATATCCTTCACCAACCAGTTTGTCAAAAGTAGCTTGATACTGTGCTGAAGTCAATCCATGTCGCGCCTGCCAAGCTGAACCACCAGACTTTTCCCAAATAGCGGCGTATCGGTTTTGTCCGTTGACATTGTAACCACTTACGTCAACTAATCGATATCCTTCACCAACTAGTTTGTCAAAAGTCGCTTGATACTGGGCTGAGGTCAATCCATGTCGCGCTTCCCAAGCAGGGCCACCAGATTTCACCCAAATAGCAGCGTATCGGTCTTGTCCGTTAACACCATAACCACTAACATCAACTAACCGATATCCCTCACCAACCAATTTGTCAAAAGTAGCTTGATACTGAGCTGAGGTCAATCCATGTCGCGCTTGCCAAGCTGGGCCGTCAGACTTCTCCCAAATAGCGGCATATCTGTCTTGTCCGTTCACAGCATAACCACTAACGTGAACTAATCGATATCCTTCACCAACTAGTTTGTCAAAAGTAGCTTGATACTGGGCTGAGGTTAATCCATGTCGCGCTTGCCAAGCAGGGCCACCAGACTTCACCCAAATAGCAGCATATCGGCCTTGTCCCTTGACCTCATAACCACTGACATCAACTAACCGATATCCTTCGCCAACCAGTTTGTCAAACGTAGCTTGATACTGGGCCGAGGTCAATCCATGCCGCGCTTCCCAAGCCCCACTACCAGACTTGACCCAAATAGCGGCGTATCGGTCTTGTCCGTTAGCGATCGCTTGTCTTCTGACATCGGGTATTCTCTGTAATTGGGCAACATTTTGAGCAATTACCTTTGTATTTGTCTCACTATTGCTGACACTATTAGCAAAGTTAATGGGAGCGGCAAAAGCGGAACTGATTAAAGTTGAAAGTAAGACTGCACTAGAGGCAGTAAATGTTAAAGAACGGATGAACATATTAGTAAAATAAAAGAGTAAATTTGGGCTGCACTGACTACATAAGGTTGCATTTATTTTTTATGCAATACTCAGGTAGTGATGCTGACAATTGTGGATACCCAAGATTTACAGATGATTCCTGAATTCAGAATACCGAACTTTTATTTGTATTTCTTTGGCATAACTTTACTATGTAGTTTTAGCTGATTTTATACTGACAATAATGAATGAAAGCCACAATACAAGACCATGAACTCAAATAAGCCCAGTATAAAACACATTTATATTGACGGTCAAAAGATATTATTTCCCAGCCAAGAAGAATGGGAAACTTTGCGATTCAACCCCTTTATTGATGATATGCCACTAGCTGTTTTAGATTTGCTTTGGCCAGCGCTTGATTTAACTCAAAAATATCCTGAAATTCACTTAGGGCTTGGAAAAATATCAAATTTCAAGAGATGGATGCCATATATTTTTCTAGAAATAGAATCAAACTTTCAAAGAGTCCAGTTAGAAACTTTAAGCTGTGGTTTTTGCAATTGGCGAGGAAAAACAGCTAATCCTATGGATACGGGTCTATATTGTGGAGATGGGATAAATCAGGATCGGTTTACTCTAATGAAAGCTGCTGAAAGATATCCGATACTTCCTTGCCCTTGTTGTGGCGATCGCCTACCAAGACATCCAATTTGGGTAGAATATAATATGAAAGATTAATTCATGAAAGCCTTGATTTCACAGGTTAGTCGCGGCTATCCAAACAATAGGCTTCATTATCTTTAAATTTTATTCGCTAGATATTTTGTAATTATTCTAATGACACAGATTAAGCCGGAAGTAAAGCGCACAGAAGAATTGCGCCAGTTATTGCAACAAGCCAGCTATGCTTATTACGTCCTAGATACTCCAATTATGGAGGATTCAGTGTATGACCAGCTATATCGAGAATTGCAACAATTAGAAATTCAATATCCAGAGTTGACAGCACCCGATAGTCCGACTCAGCGCGTGGGTGAGAAACCAGCAACGCAGTTTACTTCGGTGCGGCATAATATCCCTCTGTACAGTCTGGAAAATGCGTTTAATATTGATGAGTTGCAAGGGTGGGATCAGCGCTGGCGGCGACAAGTACCGAAAATAGATTCGGTGGAATATGTCACTGAACTTAAAATTGATGGTTCTGCTTTGGCTCTTACCTACCAAGATGGCATTCTAGTTAGGGGGACAACTAGGGGTGATGGGGTGATGGGTGAAGATATCACCCAAAATGTGCGGACAATTCGCTCAATTCCCTTACGTTTAAATTTTGAAGGGTTAGAAATTCTAGAAAGGGTGGAAGTGCGAGGCGAGGCGTTTTTGCCGTTGGAAGTATTTAAACAAATCAACGAGGAAAGGCAAAAAGCAAGTGAGCAATTGTTTGCCAATCCCCGGAATGCCGCAGCTGGTACACTCAGACAGCTAGACTCGCGCATTGTCGCAAAACGGCGGTTAGCTTTCTTTGGCTATACTCTGCACATTCCTGGTAGAGATGACACCAGTATTGCCAATACCCAATGGGAAGCGTTGGAGTTGTTAGAAAAGATGGGTTTTCAAGTGAACCCCAACCATAAATTGTGTGCCTCGATCGCAGAAGTGGCAAAATATTATGAATATTGGGATACGGAACGCCTGAATTTACCCTACATGACTGATGGGGTGGTAGTAAAGCTGAATTCTTTTAAACTTCAGGAACAGCTAGGCTTTACGCAGAAATTTCCTCGCTGGGCGATCGCGTTAAAGTACCCCGCCGAAGAAGCACCCACCCGTGTGGAAAATATTGCTGTAAATGTCGGACGAACTGGGGCGTTAACGCCGTTAGCTGAGATGCGCCCTGTACAACTGGCGGGGACAACAGTTTCCCGCGCAACTTTACACAATAGCGATCGCATTGCTCAATTAGATATCCGCATTGGGGATACTGTTATTGTCCGCAAAGCTGGAGAAATCATTCCAGAAGTCGTGAGGGTACTCAAAGAACTCCGTCCTGCTGACACTGAACCCTTCGTTATGCCCACCCATTGCCCTGTCTGCGATCAAGCAGTGGTGCGAGAATCAGGTGAAGCGGTAACTCGGTGCGTCAATGCTTCCTGTGCAGCGATTCTCAAAGGCTCTATTGAACATTGGGTAAGTCGTGATGCCTTGGATATTAAAGGTTTAGGCGAAAAGCTAGTGCATCAACTCGTTGATAAAGTTTTAGTGCATTCCGTTGCCGATTTATATGAGTTGACAGCAGATAAGTTATGTGCATTAGAAAGGATGGGGCAAAAATCAGCAGAAAAATTGATTGATGCGATCGCTCAATCAAAAAATCAACCTTGGTCAAGGGTATTGTATGGCTTAGGTATCCGTCACGTTGGCAGTGTGAATGCCCAATTGTTGACTCAGAAATATTTCACCGTAGAACAGTTAGCAACAGCAAAGCAATCAGATATTGAAGGAATTTACGGTATCGGTGCTGAAATTGCCCAATCTGTGTACCAGTGGTTTCGGATTGATGCCAACCAAAGATTGATAGAACGCTTGCAAGCAGAAGGATTGCAATTAACTGCCCCAGAAGAAACAAAAACAGTTGGTGATGGTAATCAAAAGTTTGCAAGTAAAACTTTTGTAGTTACAGGCACATTGCCAACCCTAAAGCGAGATGAGGCAAAGGCTTTGATTCAAAAAGCTGGTGGTAAAGTGACTGATTCGGTGAGTAAAAAAACAGATTATTTGGTAGTAGGAGAAGATGCAGGTTCTAAATTAGAAAAAGCTGTCTCTTTGGGAATTACACAGTTAAGCGAAGCGCAGTTGTTGGAAATACTTAACGAATAATTCGTAATTTCAAAAACGGGTTGGAGTATAAAGGCTTCTACAGCTTAAACTTTCTTAAGCTTCAGAAATCTTTATAATTTGCATCCCCCAAAAAATAAATCTCTTGTGGGGTGGACATCTTGTCCGCCCTAGTTGTGCCAATTAAATGCACGACATAATTACGTTTAGATCAAGGCTTTATCCTCCCTAAGCCCCCTTAAAAAAGAGAGAAATTAAAGCAAGGCTAAGTTGCCCAAAGTCATCTGTAGCAAGCCCACAGGGTGCAGATGGTTAGGCAGTTTAAAATTCGATATTTTTATACTACTGCAAATCGATAGATTTAACGTATAATGTTTTTCAAATGCGTAGGCGTAGCCAGCCGTAGGCATCGCTTCCTTTGGGATGTAGGCATAAAGTGCAAACAAAATACCAAAGGGAACGGACGAGTGTGAACACCGCCCTATGAATCAAACTATGGAGAATTCAGATGACTAACAAACACATTGAAGTCAAACAGGTAGCTGGTTTCATTGGTGCTGAAATCAGTGGCGTAGACCTTTCACGTCCTTTGCACGATGATGCAGTTAAAGAAATTCGTCAAGCGCTATTGAAGTGGAAAGTCGTGTTCTTTCGCGGTCAGAACATCGATCATGCTGCACAGGTTGCATTCACGGCTCGTTTCGGCGAAGTGACCTACGCACATCCCCACGAAGATGAGCCGGTAGAAGGTTTCTCAGAAATCTTACCAATTGACCGCAGCCGTTACGAACGGCGCAATGGTCTACGGCGTTCCAGTTACGAAAGTCGCTGGCATACAGATGTGACAGCAGTTGTCAATCCACCTGCGGTATCGATTTTGCGTGCAGTTAACGTTCCTAGTTTCGGTGGTGACACACAGTGGACTAATTTGGTCGCAGCCTACGAGGGTTTATCAGCACCCCTGCGGGCGCTTGCAGACGGATTGAAAGCTGAACATCGCTTCAATGCGCGTTTGAATCTGCCCAGCAATAGCAAGATCGCCCAGCGCATTGCTGCCAATCCACTGGTTTCAATCCACCCAGTAGTACGCGTTCATCCTGAGACAGGCGAACGAGCATTGTATGTGAATCCTGGTTTCACCTCACACATTCTTGACGTGTCACGACAAGAAAGCGACCTGCTGCTTGAGTTATTCTTCAACCAAATCACCAAGCCTGCCTACACCACTCGCTTCCGATGGAACAACGGTGACATTGCCTTCTGGGATAACCGCGCCACCTCGCATTTAGCCCCACAGGATCTGGATCATCTGGAAGTTGAGCGCGTCCTCTATCGCACAACCATCACGGGTGACGTTCCAGTTGGTCCAGATGGTTTCCGATCGCAAGTGGTTGAAGGTGAAGCGTTCAGCAGCGAATTACCAACCATCTTGAAGAACAGAGCCGATAAGCTAGAAGCAGCAGTGCTTTCCTAAGTAGTTAAAAGCTTATATACAAGCAATACTTTTCGGGTTTTGGGGGAAAGGGGAAAGGGAAAGGGTTTGAATTTCCCTTTCCCCATTACCCTTTAACCTTTCCCCAGACCAAAAGAGAGATTATTGGGTTTAACCGAAAAGTATTGTATATACAAGGCTTTACCCACCTACGCGGGTTCATAACAAGGGGATTTTGCCCCTTGTTAATTTTTTCTGAGTCTACGGAGGTGGACAATAACCAAAATTGATCTGGATTGTACTGTTATATTTCTGAAGAATATTACCAAAACCTTGATAATATTGATAGCGATTGCGTTCAACTCTGGAACCCTAGTAGATCGTTGACCCTAAAAATGGTCAAAGGTAAATTTGGAGTTTTATTAAATAAAACAAATGTCCGAAGAAAAGCCTATAAGTCCTTGGAACTACAAACCTTGGTGGTGTCAGCCCTGGTCTATAGTTCTCACAGGTGTAACAATTATTAGTGGTAGCTGGTTACTATTTAAAATTATCTGGCTAACCATTCTCGTCTCTATCCCTATAGTGATGTGGATGGGATTTTTTGTGTTGTTTTGGCCACAACTAATGATTCGCAGTGGGATTTTAGAGTCGTATAAAGACTAATTCTAGAGAAAATTCTAGGTTTCATAATTCTTGCTTTTGCGTAACAATCCACATCAAATCTAACCACAATTGAGGATAAGCCTTCCTAATCTGCGATTTGGGGTCGTGCAACAGATTTGTTGCATTCAGGCAAACAACTTCAACTAGACCCAGAGATTCTGCCACTTCTATCAGTAAATTTTTTTCTGCTACTACAGCAGCAATCAGTCTGTCAGGACAGTAAATCCTAATATGTTTGGCATGAGCGGTATACGCTTCTTTTAAGCTAGAATTTAGCACTTTTATATAGCAGTGGCGTAGTAATTCCCATGCTGTCGGGTGAGATTGCTTCATAATAAGGGTAAATTGTTGAGCTAAGTCTTCTTCGGTAATCATTACTTTCTCCATTATTATTGTGCTAAAAACTGTAACTTCATCTCTGCATAGCAAAGATAACGCAGTATTGCTAATGTTGTGTGCATTTTTATCTGAGTAAAATTAGCAATTTTAGTTTGAGTAAAATTTATCCATTGGCAGAATTTGTTGATAAGTTTTCTACGGCTTATGTTACTTTCCTATCAAGGATCAAAGCTGAAACCGATTACTAAAACCGTATCAATCGCTGCTTTATACTAAACTAATTGCTATAAAGCCAAGTTACTGAAAACAGAATTAAGCAGCCAGAATAACTTTTGTGCAAGTGGTAGATGAATCAAAGCAAAAATTTTGCCCACCGCAAGAAAGCTAGTGATATTTTGGTTTTAGTTACATCCACTACGGCTTTTGAAAAATTAGAGATTAAAGCCAATCAATCAGGATAGCCATCTACGCAGAGATCATCGGGACTGGACTGCAAAATTAAGCGATCGCACATTTTTATTTTTGCCGTCAGTCTGCTTAGTTTTCTGGGGCTCTCCTTCGCGCATCCCTTGGCAAAGAACAGACCCAGAGGAGAGTTCCGAGGGTTGGAATCTAACTCTCGGAATTTATCTGCATCCAAACAAACTATCAGTATCAAAAATGTCCAGTTTTGATAGGAACTCTGACAGTATGATAAGTTTTGATAATTTTTAGTTGACAATGATAATTTTCAACATGGCTTTGGGTAGAAGACCTTGTAAGCATATAGATGCTCAGGGGATTTGCACAGTGAAAATTAGGGTGATATGAACAACAGAGCAAACCAAAGGCATGAAGAACATCATGCAATACAATATTTCTGTATATTCAATCGAATTTTGATTTTCGTTGCAGAGATATTTATATCACGCAGCCTGGTTGCTGGAGAGTTAGCCCTGCGGTTGTTGCAAAAATTCCAGCGTATCAGACTTTCCTCGCTAAGGCGAGGACACTCATCTGTGAAAACACCAGTTGCTCCTCTATATAAAAATGAAGCAGAAAGGCTCAAAGCATTAGCAGACTACAATATTCTGGACACTCTACCTGAACAAGCATTTGATGACCTAACTGCTATTGCTGCCTACATTTGTAAAACTCCAATTGCTTCAATTAGCTTAGTGGATGCCGATCGCCAATGGTTTAAATCTAACATTGGACTAAAAGTTAGAGAAACGCCCAGAGAGTCGGCTTTTTGCTCCCATGCTATTCTGCAACCAGAGAATATATTAGTAGTTCCCAACGCCATCAAGGACGCTCGCTTTGCAAACAATCCTCTAGTCAAAGGTAATTCTAAAATTCGTTTTTACGCTGGTGCGCCACTAGTTACGCCTAATGGTTTTCCAATAGGGACGTTGTGTGTGATGGACACCGTTCCTCGCCAGCTAAGTTACCAGCAGTTGGATGCACTGCGCCGCTTAACTCGGCAAGCGATCGCTCAGATGGAACTCACTCAGGAAATTCGCAACCGTAAACAATCAGAGATAGAAGGAAGGCAGTTATCGCTGACCGACGATCTAACAGGTTTGCATAATCGACGTGGCTTCTTCGTGATGGCTGAACAACAGTTGAAAATTGCTCACCGCATGAGATTGTTGTGCTGGGTGATTTTCATTGATTTAGATGGGCTAAAACAGATTAACGACACCCTTGGTCATGATATGGGGGATGCCTTAATTGTTGATGCTGGTCGATTACTCAAGCAAAGTTTTCGGAACTCGGATATTGTTGCTCGCTTGGGTGGAGATGAGTTCATTGTTTTCATCTCCAGCTACTTTAAGGATGCTGATAGCATCCAAGCGTATCTGCAAGTAAATATTGCCAACTTTAATCAACAGCAAAACCGTAGCTATGAACTTTCGATGAGTATGGGAATAGAGCGTTACTCACCAGGAAGTAATATGTCACTAGAACAACTAATTGCCAGGTCTGACGAATTAATGTACGCTCAGAAGCGTCTCAAGCGGCAATCTATTCATCAACAAGAATAGGCATTAGTATTCTTTTATAACTTTTCTTTCATTAGAGAAAATACGCTGATTTCAAATTGGTGAACATCTTAATAAAAGAACCTGTGTATCGCTGTTTATATATCAAAGTGCGATCGCATAAATTGAACGAACTTTGCTGTTATACATGCCACTTCAGCAGTTAATTAGTATTTTTTCGATATTAGTGAATCCATCTCAGAACTCCGTTAACGAGTCTTTTATACTCGTGAATCCATCTGTCAAGGCTTGAATACCAATAATTCCCACTGCATAGATATCGCTGCTCAATTGTGGAGTGCGATTAGCTAACTTGTTCACTTGGCATATAACCATGAGTAGTAATGGCTACGGTAAAAGTTGTTTGTCCTTGAGAATTAGGCATCTGAGTACAAATTTGTTTGACAGCCTCAAAGTCAATTAGTACTATCTTGTTATCTGATGTTCTTCGCCGAATATTAGCCGGCTTGATATCCCGATGAATCACATTGTGCTGATGGACAAGTGTATACATCGGTAGAGAGTGGCTTAAAATGCTTAACAACGCATTGTGGATTCCCCGGTCTTTGAATATCTTGAGCTAAGAAAATCGTACCAAACCCCCCTTGTGCCAGTTGGGTGAGAATTTGGTAGCGTCCACCGATGGTTTGACCCTGCATTAAATTCACCCTTTCTCCCAGATTGAATCACTCACTGATTTTGTTAATCTTGATTTTTGCACAAAATCTAAATAGGCAATAGGGAATGGGTAATGGGTAATGGGGAAGATGAGGGGAAACAGGAGACAAGGTGACAGAGGTGATTTGAGTGAGAATCTTGCAACAAGTCTTTCCCATTGTCTCCAATTCTCCTCTTGGCAATTCCCAATTCCCAATTCCCAATTCCCAATTCCCCATACTTGACTGCGCTCAGTACAAGTTCCCCATTCCCCATTCCCCATCCCCATTTCCCAATTTTTAACTTATGAGTTTGAGTCTGTGCATGATTGTGAAAAACGAAGCCGCAACACTGCCTAAATGCCTGAACAGTGTCAGAAAAGTGGTGGATGAAATGGTAGTTTTGGATACAGGCTCAATCGATCGCACTCCCAATATTGCCCAACAACTCGGTGCAAAAGTTCATCATTTTAAATGGTGTAATGACTTCAGTGCTGCCCGTAATGCAGCTTTAAAATATGTCACTGGTGATTGGGTTTTGGTCTTAGATGCTGATGAAACTTTGACTCCAGGCATTGTACCGCAGTTGCGAGAGGCGATCGCCAGAGATGAATACCTGCTCATCAACCTCGTTCGCCAGGAAGTAGGTGCTGAACAATCTCCCTATTCTTTGGTTTCCAGGCTGTTCCGCAATCATCCAGATATTCGTTTTGACCGTCCTTACCATGCCTTAGTGGATGATAGCGTGTCAGCAATTGTAAATAAAGAACCCCATTGGCAAATAGGTTATTTACCTGGGGTCGCACTTGTACACACAGGATATCAAAAAAGTGCGATCGCTCAAAATAACAAATATGCCAAAGCAGCTACCGCGATGGAAGGGTTTCTTGCTACTCATCCCGATGACCCTTATGTTTGCAGTAAATTAGGGGCATTGTATGTAGAAACAGGGAAAATTACCGAAGGTATGGAGTTGCTCAGACATGGAATCAGCGTTGCTGAAGAAAATTACGATATTTTATATGAACTCCACTATCATTTAGGCATTGCTTACAGTCGCTTGCAAAAATCCCCACAAGCGATTTCTCACTATAAAGCTGCTATCAAATTGCCAATTTATCCCATGCTCAAATTAGGAGCATACAACAACTTGGGTAACTTACTCAAAGCAGCAGGAGATTTCAACGGTGCCAAAACAGCTTACGCCACAACTTTAAAAATTGATCCTAATTTTGTTTTTGGACATTATAATTTGGCGATGACATTTAAGGCTTTGGGTTTATTTACAGATGCGATCGTATATTATCAACATGCAATCACCTTAAATCCCAACTATGCCGAAGCGTATCAAAATTTAGGGGTAGTGTTGCTCAAAGTTGGCAATCATCAAGAGAGTTTAACAGCTTTTAGAAAAGCGATCGCCCTTCATGAAAGATATAATCCCGAAGAGGCGAAGAGACTACGCCAGGGGTTGCAAGAGATGGGGTTGATGTAGAGATGAGAAGGCATGGAAAATTGGAGAGAATAACAAATAGAAGTGTGCAGGGAAGGAGCGTTTATCCACGTCCAGTTAAGTGAAAAATTCTGCCTGAGTCTGGGCATTGAGGAAAATTT
>NZ_JAAGOG010000405.1:0-2115 GCF_010747425.1 Nostoc sp. UIC 10630 | reverse complement strand
CCGAAATGTACAAACTTTCCCAAATCTCTTGATTGCGGCTGATTTTTGTACCGACTGTATTTCCTGCTGTTTTCTCCAACACCAAATATTTGCGGAAGTAGTTATTCCACAAGTGTTGGAGGAAATCTTCAGCGAATTCGTTAAACGGCAGAATCCATTTATAATCCTTGTCTAAAAATACCCGATATGATGCGATTATTGGTAGTGCCAGGTCAGTTGGCGCACCAAACCCGAATGAATACTTGCTGTCAGGCAACAATGTAGTTTTACGTATATCAATTGATGCTAGGTCGTTAGCACCCTTTCTTCTGGGGTTGCTGATATAGTCTTGGATTATTTCGTACAGTCTTTGCTCTATCCACAAAGCATGAGTCAAGAGAGGCAGTAAGGCGGTTAATCTTTCCCTTTCTGCATCTGTGATGTTACTTGGAAGACTCATTCCTGCTGGGTGCTTGGTTCGTTTATTGCCGTCGGGGTTGTATTTATTTCTGTCGAGGCAGTAAAGGAGCTTCAACAAATGGGTGACATTACACTGTGCATTTCTGGGAGCGCCGCTTTGGTTTTGATAATAAGCGATGCGGAATTTTCTATCTTCTGCTCTTTCTAACTGAGCTAAGTACTGCTTGATGAATTTGTAATCACCTCTGGCGTTGACTTTGGAGCGAGAATCTACTGGCGTTGTAGTATTTGAAGCTAGGGCTATATCTTTGGCTGATTCTTCAGTCAGCCCGATGTGAATCGTAACTTTTACTCTGGCTTCGGTTAGGTCATATTTGTAATTTTTCGCTTGCTCAAATGCTAAAACTGTATGCCCTCCGTTGATAATGCCATCGCTACCTCCCTCCGAGGCTTCTAAAATTTCTAGCTCCAGTTCAGTTTTGTTTTTGACAGGTTTAGTTTTATTGGCTGACAGAACGATTCCACTGTGGCGAGAGAAGAATTTTGCAGGTTCGGTTGTCAGTGAGTCGAACATTTGTCTGTAGGTCGCGCTTTTGCGGTTCGCTTCCCGGATGTTCGGTTCTAGCGGCAGGTCTATCGGGAAGCTGTCTACATGGGCGGTGGCAATGATGCAGTTTGGGTTAGCTTGAAAATAGTTATCTATTTTTAGATTCCAAGTCTTGGGCATAGTTGATTTGCAATGTCAGGGGAATTTCCATGTTAACTAAAACCCGTATCTAATATCCCGTTTCTCGCTAATGCCAAGTACAGAATTATGTTGCGTCGTCTTGTTCTCTAAGATTTACTTTATAAATAGTCTCTCAGCAAGCTTTCTAGAGAATAAATTGTAAAAGTTGTTTCGTAACTTTGCTTTTACCTTTAAAAGAGCAAAGTCACGAAAGCGAACTACTTAATATTTTTGGCATTTTCAGTATGAAATAAGGGAAAATGTGAGCAATTGGAGCGCCTGCGTGGAATCGGAGCAAATAATATGTCTAACCTAAATATTGCAAAAGGTAGTTGCCTGTGTGGAGGAGTAAGTCTTTCTACAACTACTATGAGTAAAAATGTGGGAGCGTGTCATTGTGGTATATGCCGCAATTGGGGCGGAGGGCCTCTGTTAGCTATTGACTGTAAAAGTGATGTCAGCTTGTCTGGTGAAGAAAATATTGGGCTTTATCAATCGTCACAGTGGGCAGAACGTGGATTCTGTAAGCAGTGTGGGAGCCATCTATTTTATAAATTGAAACAAAATAACCAGTATTTCATCCCCGTTGGACTATTCGATAGTTCTGAAGGTCTTGTTTTCGATCATCAGGTATTCATTGATGAAAAGCCCAAATATTATTGTTTTGCCAATGAAACTAAGAACCTGACAGGGGCCGAGGTCTTTGCACAGTTTGCACCTCCTGAATGATTCCTAAACATTAGAGTTACTTTTTACCAGTTTGAGTTAGGTTGGGCGAATGAGCGCACTACTTCACCCTTGAGACAACAAATCATCCGGCTATGTCTTTACCACTCCTATAAGTCATAGCTCTGGGTTTTCTCTTCTTGAGAGGGACTACTGATTTCTTGGGTGCTTGTGGCGGACGACATTTTTCACAGTAGAGCGGTCGCACACCAAAGGTTTCTCGTTGTGTGGGTTGTTCGCATTGCTTACATACGAAGTTGAAA
>NZ_JAAGOG010000488.1:0-586 GCF_010747425.1 Nostoc sp. UIC 10630 | reverse complement strand
GTTCACCTTTAAATATTGTTTGCGTACCGTAAAATTAGCCAGCATCACCCGTAACTGTTCTTCAAAGCGGCGGCGATCGCTGTACTCATTCCACGGCAGAAGTAACGCCAACTCTAAGTGAATTTGTTTTTTCGCCGTCACCTTTACGTTGCTGAGTTCAACAATTAAGCCAACAGCACTCAATACCTTCCACAAGGCATTCTCATATTTGAGTTCCTTAATCCGGTCAAGCGGATCAAAGTTAGCCGCGAACTCACCCAACACCACCACTCTGTTATTCCACTCAACCCACAGTTGTTGGTCTGGTGAGGGGCTACCAATCCAGCCCAAGCGTTCCATGAAAAAATTGAGTTTATCCTTAGTAATCTCTTCTATCGCTGGTGGCAGCAGAACATAATTTGGTTTAGTCTGGTCATCCACTTGATAAATTATCTTAGTTTGCGACCCACCAACGTCCACGCTGAGGTAAATGTCAGTCATGCAAATAGCTGGTTAAAACGATGATTTAATTTTGGTGCAGATTTAGAGCAGAATGGCACTATCTAAGTGCAGATATTGCACCAATTTAGCACAATCTGGCACTCGT
>NZ_JAAGOG010000199.1:0-13807 GCF_010747425.1 Nostoc sp. UIC 10630 | reverse complement strand
CCGTTCTCTGATTATGACAGAAAACAAATTGCTAAACTCCCTCCTGATATAGCAGCCCTAGCAGATAAATATCCAAGTGAGATTTTAAACACTGCTGATAGTTGGGATAACTTGCCTTTTGATGCTAACTATCTTCCTGAGTGTATTGAAGTCTATAGTGGCGATGCAGATGATGCCAATATTTTTGTATTAAATGGTGTGATGAAAGATTATGTCCCAGCTCTTGCCGAAAAAAATACATCATCGATAACAGTGATGATTGATGGAGAATTTGCTTACATTGAAATTGAAGGTAGACAGGTTCTTAATAAACTCGGTGGGATAGTTTTGCCAGAAGTAGCGATTAATCCTGAACTGTTAATTCAGTCAATTCTCAAAGGTGAAAATAATGATTGATGATGGTGAAGCTAAAGAGATTAAGCGAGATTATCTAGAAATTTTAGAATCTCTCCTCAAACTCATCCATGCGAAGGCTAAAGAAAAAGGATTAGATCCCAGCAAGGATGTTCATATTTACTCTAGCTCTAGCAAAGTTTATCAAGGAACATTGGGAGAATCCCCCTCTAAAAACTTATTAACACCAACGATAGTAGAGAACTTAAAAAAAGCTCTGTCTGACCCGAAAAATTCTCAAGGTGCAATTTCTATTAAAATTGGTAATGAAAAAGTATTCCATATTAAAAATGGAGAAGTACTGACTGATAAATTAGGTTTAGCTCCGGCATCACAGAAAAATAAAGTTGTAAGTAATGAGCGAATCTACAGTGTAGAAGCTTTAGGAAAACAAGTGCAAGTATTGCAGAAAAAACTAAGCGAACAACAAAAACTTGTAAATAGTATCAAATCAGAACAGCTTTCACCCGAATCTTTATCACAATTAGCTGCTCAAGTTGCCGAAATGGGCAAGTCTTTAGAAAAGCAACAACAGTTGATTGAAAACACCCAAAAAGCATTGTCCCAGGTAAATGAACGGTTTTTACCACAAGTTCAAAATACGGTTCTTCAAAACTGGGTTGGGTCAGTTGAACGTCAGGTAAAGAAAACGGCTAAAAATGTATTTGAGCGAGTTTTGGATGCTCTGACACCGGAAGTCACGAAGCTTAGAAAAGAAATTGCACAGATGAAAGCTTACATAGAGCAACAAGTTACTAACCGACTAGATGAAGTCAGAGAAAACACAAATAACGTCAGGGATGAACTCAATCTACAAGTTGGTAACTTAACTCAAGAATTACGTACACAAGTAGATGACGTTAAAAACACTGTCGAGCAAAGCCTTATGGGTGTCAAGTCAGCCATTGACAATACTCGAACTGAACTACGGGCTGCTGTCGATGATATCAAAGGTCAGGCAATTGAGCAAAGTGTCAAAGCGCTACTGAATATTTTGGGCAAAGATAACTCTGATGGTTCTAAAAGTTTTAAAAGTAGAAGTTTTGATTTTGAACGCCTTGGCGATAATGTAATCGTTCGTGCCAAAAACGGCGAGCCTGTTCTCACTGATGGAGTTTTATCACCTAACGTAAGTGACCAACAGTTACAGGCACTTGATAAGGTTCAATCTGTTGTTGATATGCATCATCAAATTCAGCAGGATTCTCAACAAGAATCACAATTTAGAAATATGCATAGGTAAGCCATGATCAAAGGGGAGTGTAAAAATGATACTAATCCTAATCATTGGTTTGTTGTTTGCACTGGGTGGAATAATTTTTCTAGCTTGGCTGTTTGTATTATTTCCACCTTCAATGCCAAAGTCAAAGTATCGCTCCCAAGGTTTGAAGCAATCGCTATTACCACCTAAGAGTACAAAATCGTCTGACATTTCATCTCAAAATTTTGTACGACAAAGCCCAGCACCAACGCAAAAGACTCTCTTCGCTAAAAATTTTAAGAAGCAATTACTACCAAGCCCAGAGCGAACACCAAGGGTTAGATTACCTAAAAAGCTTAAGAAACACTTGAATAATATTGAGTACGCTAGTCAAGTATTACTTGAGCTTCGTAGCAGAACTCAATTAGCCAAATTCCCAGTAGTAATCGCTACGCTACGCAGGATATCGCCTTACGTTTTTGAAGAATTGGTACTCACTTGTTGCTTTGAACAGGGCTGGCAAATCCAACGCAACTTTCGGTACACCGGTGACGGCGGGATAGATGGTCGCGTGTTGATTTTGGGAAAGCTTTATGTAATCCAGGTTAAGCGTTACGCTGATTACATTAGCCCAGAACACATCAAAGATTTCCTGTGCTGTATCGAAGGAGAAGGAGCTAGTGGTGGATTCTTCGTGCATACTGGCATAACTGGACAGTTATCAAAACAATTGATTCGTCGCTCCGATAAAATAATCTTAGTGAGCGGTCAGAAACTAGTAAATTTTGTCTTAGGTAAGCAGTTAAAAATAGTGGGAATAACAATACCAATTAAAACAGTGAACAGTTATCAGTGAACAACTAACCTATGAATGAGTTAATGGAAATATCTGATAACTGATAAGTTAGCGCCGAAACCGGATTTGCTCCCCGTTATCATCTGATTGTTGAGGGTTTATTTTCAATCTCTTCAGAATCGATGGTTTGTCATCTCTAATCAGTTGCCTAACGATGTTCATTTTCTCCTCAAAAGTCAAAGCTAAAGCATCAGTTGTAACACTCGTAAATAACTCGCTGACCTTTGCTCCTGTTACCTTTTCACCTTTGACATATTTTCCTACTTCCATAACTACTTCTGCCAATCTTTCAATATCTAAACCGTGAATTATTTGTTTAATGTGTGATTTAACTGACTCTTTTAATAACTCAGTTTCTACTTCTATTGAGAGGGATTGAACGTTTCCTTGAGAATGATTTTGATGATGTCCCCATTTTTCAGTCAAGTCAAGTATCTTTTGTAAAGCAGTAGTAAATTCGGTATAAGTTTGAGATTGGCTCACCCCTAGAAATTTTTTCAGTTTTGAGAGCGCTGATACAGTCTCATAACTTGCAACAGTTTCTTGAGCAACGTAGTCAGAAATAGCATTAAGAGCTAAGTGTTCTGAAGTTCGAGTTTTTTGGGTCAAATACCCTACGAATTCATTGTCCAGTAGTTGCTGAAACTGGTTGAATGTGGTTTTTCCTACTTTTAGCTGCTGGCTGAATTGAGAAAGTTGTTTTATTAGTTGTGGTAAGGTTTCAGTAATGATGGACTCAACTAATGACTGTTCTATACTTTGAGCAATTGATAAGATAGTTCTTTGTGAATCAAGTCGTTGTTCAATTTGAGTAATAGCTGCTTCTAAGCCGTGGAATCTAGTTTTTCCTCCTTTTAGCTGCTGGTGATATTGAGAGAATTGTTTTATTAGTTGCGGTAAAGTTTCGGTGAGGGTAGACTCAACAGCCGAGTATTCGATATTTTCAATAATTGGATCTACAGTTTTTTGTGAATCAAGCCGTTGTTCAATTTGAGTAATAGCTACTCCTAAGCCCTCAAAGGTGGTTCTTCCCTTATGTTGCTGGCAAGTTTTAGAAAGTTGTTCTATTAGTTGTGGTAACGTTTCAGTAATAATGGATTCAACTAATGACTGTTCTATATTTTGAGCAATTGCGTCTACAGTCCTTTGTGAAGAAAGATATTGTATTTCATGCTCAATTCTTGTAGATATTTTATCAAATGCGGGTTTAAGAGTTTTTTGCTGTTGGCAAGTTTTAGAAAGTTGTTCTATTAACCGTGGCAAAGTTTCAGCTAGGGCAGACTCAACTAATGACTGTTCTATGTTTTCAAGAACTGATAAGACAGTTTTTTTTGTTGAAAGGTGCTGCTCAAATTGAGAAATTGCTGTTTCTAGGTCGTCGAATTTAGTTATTCTTCCTGAGATATGCTGGTGATGTTGAGAGAGTTGCTCTATTAGTTGTGGTAACGTTTCACTTAAAGCAGACTCTACAGCCAACTGTTCAATATCCTCAGCAATTATATCGATAGTTTTTTGTAAATCAAGGCGTTGTGATAATGGCTCAATTGCTGTAAATATTTTATCGAATGTGGCAATACCTTTTTTTAGCTGCTGTCTCAAAGGAGAAAATTGTTTTATTAGTTGCGGTAATGTGACAGTGAGGGCAGAGGAGACAGCCGAGTATTCAACATTTTGAGTAATTGCGTCTATAGCTCTTTGTGATGAAAGTCGTTGCTCAATTTGAGTAATGACTGCTTCTAAATCGTCAAATCTACTTCTGACTCCTTTTTGCTGCTGTCTCAAGGGAGAGAGTTGTTTTATTAACAGTGGTAAAGCTTCAGTGAGGGCAGAGGAGACAGCCAAGTATTCAATATTTTCAGCAATTGCCCAAACAGTTTTTTGTGAACTTGAAAGTTCTGACTGTTGAGCAATAGCTGTTTTGTGAGCTAATTGCTGACTGACTTGAGAGAGTTGCTCTAGCAATTGTGGCAACAAAGTTATTAGGGTGGACTCAACTACTGACTGTTCAATAAAGTCAGAGATTACATCCACTGTTCTTTTTGATGAAATTTGTTGCTCAATTGAAGCAATCACTGCTCCAAAGTCATCTAATCTGGTTCTAGCTCCTCTTAGGTGCTGCTGATACCCGTACAGTTGTTCTGTTAATTGTGGTAACGTTTCAACCAAGGCATCATCAACTATTGACTGTTGAATATTCTCAGTAATTGCGTTTAAGAGTTGTTCGGTAGTTGGTCGTTTGGCGTTTCCATTTTGTTCAAAACTGACATAACTTGCTGCGCCGTCAATAATTGCTGAATCTTCTGGGTTAACTTGTCTTGAGAAGTTCGTTGCTCGTTGACCTCGAAGCCAATCATCTGTAGAGCTTGGGTTAATTCTTGTACTAATGGCTCTAAGTTCGAGGACTTCTTGGCATTCAATGTCTCGGCTAACTGCTGTAAGAAGTCGCTCAACCTCTGTTGCTGGGCTACCTCTAAGCTCTGAATTTTTTCGGTGAGTTGAGAGTTCTTGATTTCTAACTGCTCGAAATTCTTGTTCAGTTTCCCGTGAGAGGTTAATAATTCCTCTATCTTCTCGGTTAATAACTGTATCTGGGTTGGGTTGTTGTTGGTTGTCATGGGTTTGTCCTATTGGTTGATTTGGTGAGGTTTGTTGTAAAGAACTTTCTTTAAGCTGAAGTTTGGGTGGTTCTATTGCAGCAACTTTTGAGTGTTGATTGTGCTGTTGCCAGTCCCTTAACTTCATTGCTTCATGGCTCAATTTTTCGTAAGCCAGTGGCCCACTTGCGACTATGAAATCGTCAACACCTTTAGAAGGCCCTGGCAAGCTGACGACCTTGACCCTAGCTCCAAGCTTCTGCAACAATCTTCCAGTTACGGAAATATCCCTCTCAATATTGAGCTTCGTTTTAGGCTTGGTTTCATAGTCAAAGCAGAATTTGATTTCTCGAGAAGGTGTGGCAAAAATTGCTAACTCTTCATGCAGGTAAGACTTGCCAATTTTCTTGCCAAACTCATCTTTGGGAGTTCGGTATCCCGCCGAAATCCCAGGTAGCCCAATGGCAGCATGACCCTGACTCAACAGACTGGCTGCTTTTTTAGCGCCTTCTGCTAGAGCACACGGGATATTATGTTTCCAGACACAGTACCAAAATCCTGACTGGCGATCGCTATCACTGGGATTCACCTTGTGTTTGGAGTAAATGCGTTCGGCAATATCGTCAGGGACATTAAGCAGGAAGATGCTTAATTCAACCTTGGGAGGATGCTCATATTTGATGAATTTCCCTTCAATTATTTGCCCAGACTCATCTTTTTTGGGTCTTGGTTGATTTGGCTTGTAGCATCCCCATCGTTTAAGAGTTGGTTTATCACCTGGGGTTAAATCAGCAAATGTTCGCGCATCAACTCCAGCATCACACCACCATCCTCCAGCATCAAGATGAGAATATGTTCTGATTAATCCCTCCGTTAACCTCCCGGTATTTGTACGATTAAGTTTTTCACTAACCATGAGTCTTTCCCAAGACTCATGCTCACCACCTGCATAGTTGAATTGAAGACTTTCAAAATTTTTTGCCGCAATATCAGGATGGATAGCGCTATCTTCAAACTCTTGCCAGTGCTTTGGTTCAAGAAAATTGGGAATGTCTTTACTTTGATGTGGTGTCCAAAATGCTTCTGTTGGGGCAGCAGATTTCAGTACTGGCTTGGAGAAAACCGATTCAACAGTATTATAGTTTGGTGTCTCTTTCAAGACGGGCAAGACTTTCGGTACTTTTATTGATGAATCATGGCTTGTTGTCCGGCTAGATGCGACTGATTTCACAATTGGCTGGACATTTGGAGTAGATACTGTCGTCTCTTGTTTTAGTACTGGCTTCTCAAAAGGGGCACTTATATTTATAGTTATTGCTTGGTGCTGCTCAATCGTCGATTTCTGAATTTGTTTTCGTAGCAATTCCAAAGCATTATCTTTGGCTTTCGACTGTTGCGCTAACTCTACCAATCGCGTTGGATCTTCGGTGTAAATTTTTAATTCATGCCTTGCACGGCTGGCAGCAACATAAAAACTTTCCTGTCCAATAGTGAAATCTGCCGAAATTAACACCCGATCCGCAGTTTTCCCCTGACTACTATATGTTGTACTCACAAGGGCATAGTCTAAGTTTTGCGCCTGTGCCAAACTAATGGATTCAGTATGCTCATCAGCATATTTAATCTGGACTATGTTCAGGTCGATCCCTGTTACAGTAAATTCCTGTCCGTTACGTCGTCCCAATTGCCGATCGTTTTTCTTCCATTGCAAGCGATCGCCCACAGCAATTTCAATCTGGTGCCTCTGGTAAACTGCCTTGTCAAATGCTGTATCTACTTCTAAATGCTGTCCATCATCACTTCTTAGTGTCAACTTGTCAGTAGTTCGACCTACCACTTCATATAATTTGCCTTTAGAAAGCCCCCGGCGTTTGTAATCCCGTGTGGGCATGATCACATCACCAATTTCAAAGTTATGGGCAAACCGCATCTGTACTTTTGTCAGATTTTTGGTTTGCAATTGGGTGATGGTTGCAGTTTCTCCCAAAGTCCCTTCACCCTTGAGCTTGTCTCGAATCGCTTGGGTAAGGGCAAGTCTTTCTGTATTTGTTCCAGCTAACACAAGAGTTTTGAGTCGTTGCTCTGGTGTCCCTACTATATAATCATTGGCGATCTGCTCTATTTTGGAAAAACTATCTACTTGAAGTATGGAACCGTTGGCTTCTAGTCGTTCAAATCCTGCTTCAATCCTGCCATCAGCAATCAAATCTACTGCTAATTTTAGCTGCGGGTTTTTCTGACGCAACGATTCATTGAGGTGTGCGGTTTTAATTCCTGCCTGTTGCAACGATTTGAAGGGATTACCGGCTTCTACTGCTGACAACTGCCGAGTGTCACCAACTAAAATTACCCTAGCTTGAAGTAAGGTTGCTCTTTGTAAAAGTGCATGAGCATCCTTTGCACTGAGTAAACCCGCTTCGTCCACAACCCAGATTTGATTTGGTTCAATTTCTTTTGGTTCAGTCACAAGTAATCTAGCAACAGTAAGAGACTGAATTTCTAACTCTTCGCTCAAAACCTTAGCAGCAGAGGAACTGGGGGCAAAGCCTTTGATGGTATATCCGGCATTAAAAGCGATCGCCTTCAACTCTTTGAGGGCAAAAGTCTTGCCAGCGCCAGCTACCCCCTGCCATGCAATGAACTGGTCAGATGTTGTTGCAGCTAATTCTACTGCTTGGCGCTGTCCGGTATTTAGTAAGGTGTTCTCTAAGTGGCTTTCGACTACTTCTCTTTGGGAAATGGAGCAAAATTTATATTGACCCTGCTGCATTAAGTCAATCGTTGCCAGTTCCCGTCGCACTGCTGTCATCGTCGTAAATTGGTCAGTCAATCCTGGTAAAGCGATTAACTCCTGATGCTCTCTAATCAGGGCTGCTGTTGCTGCTATATCCGTAGCTAAACGTTCTTCTAGGATAAATTTTTCTAAATCCTCTTGTCTAAAGGCGACATTTCTCTCACTGCAATGTGCGATCGCTAAATCCAAAACCTCTGCCAAACTTTTCTCATTGGCTGGTATATCCTGCCTTGTAAAAGAAGGCTTAACAAACCTAATCCCTAACGCCGCAGCTTCTGACTTCCAGAATGCAAGTAACTCTGATTCTGGTAGTTTTTGCTTGCGCTGGCGGGTATCATCCCAAATTTTTTCACGTTCTGCCCAAGTAGAATTAGGGCCCGATGAAGCGATGATTTGTTGTCGTCGCTTAGAAAATGTTTCTAAATCCTGTTCCTTAAACCCTTTGATATCAAATTGCCCATATTTAAGGGGTTCTATTTCATACCCTAGTTTCTGCACCTCACGCGCCAGATAACTTTGATACGCCATTCCCAAGAATTTCTTGTTGGCGAATATCTCATTATTGCCCAGGCTCAACCATCTACCATCTGGGGTTTGGGTCATGTTCATCAGCAAACAATGGGTGTGCAGATGTGGGTCTAAATCCCGACTTTCGATGTGATCGAACTGCGCGACGACCAAGTTACCAGTCTTAACTCTATGTCTCTTGTTATCGTCTGTCACTCTGGTATAGGCGTAACGCTGCTCTATCAGTTGCAGGACTTCTTTCAATGCCTGATGGTGAGCATCAATCAAACGAGTATCCCCACCTACCAATGCCATCAAGCTTACACTTTTGGGCGCAGAAAATGTACAGTCTAATGCGGCTCTGCGTTCTCCTTTCCCCTTTTCTTTGACTACTCTGGCATTCAATACCTCACGACCATCAGGCGTAAGCCCCTCAATGATATTTTTAAAAGCGTCTTCGTCATCGACTGCCCCTGACAACCCCAACTTTTTAGCACCTTGACCATTCCAAAGCGACTTTCCTTGGTGATAGTAATTCTTGATGAAGTAGTTCACCGCCATCTCACTTGAGACGTTAGCCGCTGTTAGCATGGCTCACCTCTGTTATGGGGTTTACAAAAGTTAATCCTTGTTCTATTCCATCTGTTAGTGCGGCCTACTCTCGTCAAGAAATTCTGATTATTTTCTCTTATTGCAAGATAATCACCCTTGCAATAAGTATTGAAGTCAAAATCAATCCCCGTCATCAAACTTTGTAGTGCTTGATGACGAATGAAAAGTTTTTCGTGAGACTTTGACCAAAACAAAATTTTATTTCCCAAACTCTCCTGTCATTTAATATAGCAAAAAATCGAGCATTCTTTCCGCCAAATAGGGCGTACTGTGCGTCAGAAAAAGATGGATTGTATGGCTTGTGGTTCTTGAAGCTAATTACTAGATAATTGGGATAATCCTTGAGAAAATTGGGAAGTATTAGGAAGTACTAGGAAGTCTTGGGAAGTCTTAGGAATTGTTGGAAAATATTAAGCTAATGAGAATTTGGGGGCTAGATGATGTTGAATAGTTGAAAAGGTAAGAAATGAATTAGAGATTTGGGAGATATTGTTTAGATATTGGGAGATGTTGAATGTAATTGGTGAAAATTGGGAATTGAGAGATTTTGTGGAGATTTTCTATCAGATGCACGAATTTATGATTTGTCAAAGAGTATTGCCAAAACTGTAATCTTTCTTCGTAAATGTGGAAAAAATCACGGTTTGGGCGGTTTATTTTGAGAGTAATTATCAATTAGATAGACAAAAAAAGGGTCAAAAACAGGGAGAATTTTTCTTGTGGATTTAATGTTGAGTCTTGATCCGGGAACTTCAATGACGAAGATGGTTTATCGTGTTCTCTCGGAGATTTCGTACAAGTCAGAATTGCTGTGTATGGAACCAGAGTTAATTAAGATTTCCAAAGATTCGTTGGATTTATATGAGTCTGGGCAAATGAATAGGCCCAATCCAGAGAATGAAGCATGGATAGAGTACAACGAAGAATATTATGCGGTTGGGTTTTTGGCCCAAAAGTATTTTGAAGCGCGAATCAATTTTTTAGAACTCAAGTATGAGAACGCGATTCCAAAAACTTTGGCAGCAGTGGGGGCAATAGCGATTAGAGATTCTTTGAAGGCAAACTTTGATTTATCATTGGGACTGCTATTGCCTTATGGGGAGTGGGAAGATAGAGAGAGATTGGAGAGGGGTTTAACTAAGGCACTGTCTAGCTTTAGCTTTCGAGGGAAACAATTTTGTATAAATCTGATTAACTTTCAGTGCTTGCCCGAAGGTGGGGGACTGATATTGACTCGAAGTAAAAAACTTGGCACAGATTTCAATAAAATGAACATTGCTGTGGTGATGCTGGGTTTTCGGGATATATCAGCCGTAATCTTTGAGCGGGGTATCTCAACTGGAAAGACGGAAGGATTGGGCTTGGCGTGGATGCTGGAGAGAATCAAAAGCCGAACATCAGGGCAAAACTTACATGATCTGTTAAAGGCTGTTCATCTATCAGGCCCGACATTGAAACCGAGATACTGCAAACCTTTGGCTCGGAGCAAGAAATCTGATTTTCAGGTTGAGGAGATAGCACAAATTATTGAAGTGGCTGACTTATCTCGTAAAGAATACTGGGAAAAGGTATCCACTTGGCTCAAAATTAATATTCCTGCCCATATTGAGCAAGTCATTATTGGTGGTGGAACGTCGGAATATTTAGGTTCGGAGTTGAAAAATTTGTTTACTCATACCGACATTTCATGGGCAGCAGAATTATCTGAGGATGTGCGTTTAGCTTTTAACCTGCCGATTAAAAAAGATGCCTTGTGCTTGCGTTTCACTGATGTATATGGATTGTTTCGTTACCAACACGCTACATTTCGTAATTCGTAATGACGCTCCTGCGTCGCTACCGCTACGCTAACGTAATTCGTAATAGTAATTTGCTTGTGAAGAGAGGAATATTAGAATGTTTTCAGATGTTGAGTTTCGCTTACGAAGTAGAGTTAAGGCTGATAGTTCCGAAGCCGTGGTAATTAAGTATCTAAACTCTAGAAATACTCTTTATCCTGCTAAAGATATGGCGATGATTGCTATCAGCAGCTATTGGCTTCCTTTAGCTTATCAAGCTGTGAATCAATCAGTGGATTTAGAGCCACACATTCGTGCTTGTCTTTACCGCCTTCAACTCCACTCTTCATATTTGATGGGACTGCTGGGAGAAATCCCGCCTCAAGGAACGCCGATGATTGCAGTAGCCTCTAATCAATCACAGCCACTACAACTAATACAATCATCACCATTACCAATATCCAGGACTTCAGTCAAAGAACCATTACAAATAGCCAGAACTCCTGTACCAGAAGAATCGGAGTCGGGAACTGACTGGTTAAATCCTTTTTAGGACTGACCATTTTTTGAATTGATTTGACGCATTGCTCCTTTCTGAGCATCTTTTTCAGTGAACGCAAATATGTCGTTTCAAGCTTTTTAAATAGTAATTCATGATTATGTATCAACCACAAGAACTTTTTAACAACCTCTCACCATCAGAAATTAGCCGGACTTTACGCTTGAGTGGGATACCTGAAAAAGAGTTATATACCGAGAATGATGCAGACAGGTTTCGTGAATGTCGCACCTTAATTGAGCAGGGTAGAAATGATGAGGAAGTAATGGCTCTATTATCTCCAATTGTTGACAATGCACTGTCAGAAACTCAGGGCAATTCCTCGTCGTCAACGAAGAATGGAGGGAAAAAACAAGGAAAAAAAGCCCAATTACCATTAGATATCACTGAATTACTAGTTATTGCTCGTGAAAGAGGCTATAAAATCGCACTTTCTCAGGCTTTAATAATTCTCCAAGTCTGCGGACTATCTGAGCAAGATGAGTATAGCTCGGATGAGTGCGAACACTTTCTTGAAACCTACAAATCAATAACAGAGCAAAACAAATCCTTTGAAGAAGTTGCAGCCAGCTTAACAACTCTAGGTAAAAGCGAAAATTCTCAACAATTAAAATTAGATGCAGTGATTGAGAATGTTAGTGAAAAAGCTGTAGCGGCAAGAGAAGATTTATCTAGCTTGATTGATAAAATTACTGCTGCTCAGGCTGAAGAAGCCCCAGAGTTAGTTCAATCACTTTACCTGAAAAATGTCGCATTGAAATTGCAACAGAGCGATTCGGAAAACAATCTGTTTGCTCAATTAGAAGAAAGAATCATGGCTCGAATCGCCGAAAAAAAGCAACAGAGGGCACAGTTATCTGGAGTGACTTGGGAGACGACACCCTTACCATCTTCTTCGCCCACGCCGATGCTGTCGCCCAACGCATTAGAGAATGGAACGAATACCGATTAAAACAAGAAATTGCAGCCAAAGAACGCACTATTGATATTCAAGTCGAAAAAGCCTCCGATGCTAAAGCCAATAAATTAGCTGCTCACAAGCTGGAAAAAATACAGGCATGGAACGAAGCACAACTAGAACGTCAAAAACTTCGTCAAAAACGCTTTGAACAGTTCAAAGGACTTGTTTTTTGGCTCGGTGGTTGGGTCGCTTCTGGCCGCTCTGGTATTTTCTTTTTTGGCTCTGCCATGTTAGCTTCTGCGACTTTTGCAGGAGTAACAATCATTAATCTGCCAACAAATCTTTCCTGTCCTGATCCCAAAAGTCCCTGTTATCTGGTATATCAAATGCGATTTAACAATAAAAGTGTGATTCTTCCACAACAGACCAAGGATATTATTGCTGAGTATGAACGTAATAAGAATAAACCTAAACGGCGCAGATAATTAATTTATTAGAAGAGAAAATACTGTTAATTCTCCTCTAAGCAATTTTTTTAGTCAGGTATAAGTCATTCCCTACAAGCTTTTGAAGCCATTGGATATCTGTATTTTTAGTCAGGTTTTCAAGTATGTTTTGTATTGCTCTGAGTTGCATTCCAGAAAGTCTAGATAGTCCTCAGCAGCGAAAGCGATTGATGCTTTTATCAAAGAGCTATGTGACAAGTAAACCTTAATATCCAGTAGCGGATTAGTTTTATCCAGGAGCAAGAGACGTTAGAAACTTATCAACAGGCGATTGCAATCTATGAAACTGCCCTCAAGTTTACTCCTAATGATTTTAAGACTCTTAGGCACTTGGGCATGGCTCTAGAAAAATTATCCCAGCTACACTGGTGTCTTGACCACCATAAATATGCAATCGATACCTTAAAGCAAGCGATAGCCACTTATAAAACTGCGTTTGAGCAAACTCCCAATGATGACCTGAATATCAGTTATTTGGGGATGCTCGTAGAAAGATTAGCACAGCAACAGTTTAGCCAGAAACAATACACAGAACATTCGCTACCTACCAACAGGCTGTTACTACTTACGATAGTGTGCTAAAGTTTGCTCCAAATGACTATTGTAGTCATGCACTTAAAGCTGGTGTATTCAATACAATAGCTGATTCACACTCTTATTTGTCACAATATAGACAGGCGCTTGATAATTATCAGCAAGCAAGCGCAAGCTATGATATTTCACTATTGCTCAAACCCATCAAGCCTATTGAATTTGATAAGGCTCGAACATTGCAAAAAATAGGTAATTGTCTTCAACAATTATCTAGCAACCAAGAAGCACTTGGGTATTACCAAGCGGCAATGGAGATATTCAAACGCATTTTACCTCCCAATGATAAACAGATCAATTTTGTAGAACAAGAAATGCAAAAAGTCTTAGCAGAATTAAATTGATTAATTCAATCATGCGGGGAGCAGTTTTCTTACCATCTGATGTATTTTGTCCTTCCTCATTACACTAATTTTCGGGATGTAATATAGTATTTATCTTGCGGGGGGACAAAATGGTTTAGAATGCTTATATTGCAAAGAGTGTAGCAATTTGTGGTAAAAGAAAAAGAGCCT
>NZ_JAAGOG010000487.1:0-587 GCF_010747425.1 Nostoc sp. UIC 10630 | reverse complement strand
ATTAAAGCTTCGCTTATTTTTTGCGAAAACTAACATTAAAGAAAGGCAGCAGCTACTATGACAGCTTTTGACTTTGATTCTGCTGAACACAAGCTATACGAAAAGACCCCAGCAGCCAAAAGTATTCCTTCACCCGCAGGCATTTGGATTGCTTACGAAAATCAACAATTAGCAGGATGGTACGAAAATAAAGAACTAGAAGGTGGGAAAGAGTATAAAGTTCTTACTAACAAGTTGGACGAAAACGATGAAAAGATAGGCATTCCTGGCGCTCTCTACAGACAACCACGAATACTTGTGATTGGGCGATCGCCTCTGCTATACGGAAACGATAGAAAGGTGATTGGAGTTTGGCGTAGCAGTGATGGTTTGGACAAGAACGCCTACAAATTCGGTAGGCGGTATATGGTGATTTTCGTCGATGCCCAAAATCAACCTCTTCATATCGCACCAGTACAAATAACCGCTTGGGGAGTGTTTCAAGTGTCGTTTGATCAACAACTAATGGCATTCCGTGAAACCTGCGAACAAGCTTATGCAAGTTTTCAAGGCAAACATCACCAACCGAAGAATTTACTTTGGCATTC